>NZ_CAKKMM010000017.1:0-27615 GCF_918698205.1 Microbacterium sp. Bi128
GGGCGTCGGGGTGTGGCATCCGCCGGAGTTGTGCGGGCGCGGGCGGATGCCACAACCCGGGGCTACGGCGTGACCATGCCGCCGTTGACGTTGAGGGTCTCGCCCGAGACGTAGCTGGACTCCGCCGAGGCGAGGAAGACGAACGCGGGCGCGATCTCGGCGGGCTGCCCGGCGCGCTGATAGGTGCTCTCGTCGTCGAAGTGCTCCATCTGTTCGTCGGAGACGCCGTGGCTCACCTGCAGCGCCGACCACGTCGGCCCGGGAGCCACGACGTTGACCCGGATGCCACGGGACGCCAGCTGCTGCGCCAGCCCCTTGGACAGGTTGTTGATGGCCGCCTTGGTGGCGGCGTAGTCGAGCCGGTCGGGGGCGGGGACGTACGCCTCGAGCGACGCCGTGTTGATGATCGAGCCGCCCTCGGGCAAGTGTGCGAGGGCCGCCTTGGTGATCCAGAACGGCGCGAACACGTTCGTGCGGAAGGTCAGCTCGAACTGCTCGTCGGACAGGTCGTCGACCTTCTCGACCATCACCTGCTTGCCGGCGTTGTTCACCAGGATGTCGAGCCCGCCGAGCGCCTCCGCGGCGTCGGCGACGAGGGCACGGCACGCACCGGGATCGGTGATGTCGGTCGCGATCGAGACGCCGGTGCGCCCGGCATCCCGGATCTGCGCGAGCACGTGGTCGGCGTCGCGCTGCTCGTCGGGGAGGTGCACGATGGCCACGTCGGCACCCTCGCGCGCGAACGCGATCGCGACGGCGCCGCCGATGCCCGAGTCCCCGCCGGTGATGAGCGCCTTCCGGCCGGTGAGGCGCCCCAGCCCGCGGTACGTCTTCTCGCCGAGGTCGGGGACGGGCGTCATGTCGGCCTGGACACCCGGCTCGGGCTGGTGCTGGACCGGGGGCTCGACGCGGGAGTAGCGCGTGACGGGGTTGTCGAAAGTGAACTGGTCGCGATCGGTGGTCATGCAGCGACGTTAGGCAGAGGCGGGCTCCTGATGCGCGCCCTTGACGCGTGCGCGAGGACGCGTCAGAGCCCGACGCGGTGCGGTTCGCGGGAGCGGGGCGCCGTCTCGGCCACGACGTCGTCGAGCACGCGCGAGACGCGTTCGGCCGACGTGCGCCACGAGAAACGCCGTGCGTTGCGGAGCCCCTCGTCCGACAGTCGTGCCCGCAGCCCGTCGTCGTCGACGATCCGCGCCATCGCCGCGGCGAGGTCGCCGACGTCGTACGGGTCGACGAAGAGGGCCGAGTCGCCGAGCACTTCGGGCAGGGATGCCGCGCGCGCGGCGATCACCGGGCACCCGCACTGCTGAGCCTCAAGGGGAGGGATGCCGAAACCCTCGTACAGCGAGGGGAAGACGAAGGCGAGCGCTCCGCGGTACAGCTCGGCCAACGCGGCGTCGTCGACCCGGCCGAGGAACCGGACTCGCGCGTCGGACGCGTCGTACTCCTGACGGGCGAAGCTGCGTGTCTGACTGCCCACGACCCGCAGTTCGACGTCGGGGTGCGCACGGGAGAACCGGCGGAATCCGTCGATCATCCGCGCGAAGTTCTTGTGGGCGTTGGGCGACGACACCGCCAGCAGGTACCGTTCCGTCGCGCGCGGGGCGTCGTCGTCCGCCGGTCGGAACCGGGCATCTGCCGCGTTGGGGACGATCGTGAGCTTCTCGGGGGAGATGCCGAAGTGCGCCGCGATCTCGCCCCTCGAGAACGCGCTGACGGTGAGCAGCCGCTCGCTGTGGTCGATGAGCCGCGGGACGATCAGTCCGTACACCGCGCGGAAGCGCCGACCGAAGCTGTCGGGATGCCGGAGCCACGTGACGTCGTGATGGGTGGACACCTGGGGGCGGTACCAGACGGGGCCGGTGCTCGCGAGACCCAGCACCACCGCGCCTCGGCGGCGGGCGAACAGGGGCAGGTCGATCTGCTCCCACGCGTGTCCCGCGAGACGTCCGACGCGCACGATGCGCGTCTCGTCGAGACCGCGCGGGTCGATCGGCCCACGCGGGACGGCGAGCACGACGTCCGCGCGGAGGCGGAGGAGTTCGCGCGCGATCTCGGTCGCGAAGCGCTGGATGCCGGTGGTGCTCTGCGTCAGGAACCGGGCGTTGACGACGATCATCCGACCCGGCTCCGCTCCGTCTCCGCCGCGGTCCCGTCCGCTGCCGCTCTCCGATAGAGCGCGAGCGAGTCGCGCCCGAGGGCGTCGTCGGTCAGGGCGCGTCGGGCCCACTCCAGTGCGGCGGCCGACATCTGCTCCCGGAGCCGCGGATCGTCGAGCAGTCGTCCGGTCGCGGCGATCAGGGCGTCGTCGTCGGCGCAGACGTAGCCCGTGACGCCATCCCGGACGCTGTCGCGATTGCCCACGACGTCCGAGACGACGGCGGGGATCCCTTGCGACTGCGCCTGGATGAGGGAGAGCGACATCCCCTCCCAGAGGGAGGGGAACAGCAGGACGTCCATGCCGTCGATCAGCTCGGCCAGTTCGCCGGGCGAGACCCACCCGGTCACCCGCACGGGGGCGTCGCCGAACCAGCGCCGCTCGTCGTCGGTGGAGCCCCCGCCGATCCACACGAAGTCGGCCCGTTCGCCGAGCGCACGCGCGGCGGCGGCGAACCGCCACGGCGCCTTCTGGTGGACGACCCGCCCGATCATCCCGACGACCGGCCGTCGCCCCGGGTCGGCGACGCGTGCGGTGCGCGAGACGGTCTCGGAGGGGATCCCGGTCTGGAGCAGGTGCGCCCGCTCGGGTCGGAGCTCTGCGGTCGCCAGGGCGAACTCGGACGGCGAGGTGAGCACGAGCGTCGAGCGGCGGGCGAGGGTCCGCTCGACGATGCGGGCGGTGTACCGGAGGGGTCCGGGCAGGTCGAGCCGCAGGAAGGCGAACCCGTGCGGCGAGAAGAAGACACGCTCGGCCGGGAGCCGACGACGCACCGCGAGGCGGGCGACGACCCCGCCGATGCTCGAGTGCGCGTGCACCGCGTCGACGCCGTCGGCCGCGCGCGCCACGGCACGCGACAGCGCCCGCAGATCGCCGATCCGGCTCCCGGTCGACACACGCCGCAGCGCGACGCGGGCGTCGAAACGTGCGCGCAGCGCCTCGTCGGTCGGGGTCTCGGGGCGCGGGGCGAACAGCACCTCCACGTCGGCGCCCTGCTCGGCCTGGCGGCGGCTGATGCTGTCGACCAGGCTCAGCACGCCGCTGCCCATCGCTTCGGTCACGTGCAGCACTCTCGTCATGGCGTGGTCATCCTCGTCCAGGTGTCGGCGATGCCCTCGGCGAGGGTCCGGTCGCGGTCGGTGCCGTACTCGTCGCGGAAGCGGCCGACCTCGAGCACGACGTGATCGACGAAGGTGGCCGGCTGCGGTGCGCGGGTGATCGCGAAGTCGTGCCCGACCACCGTGCGGATCGCGGCGAAGACGTCGGCGACGGAGTGCCCGAGTCCGCTGCCGAGGTTGTACGCGCGGTGGCGCGGCGCGTGGTCGACCATGCGCAGGATCCGGCCGACGAGGTCGTCGACGTGGATGTAGTCGCGGATCATCGAGCCGTCGCCGACCTGGACCGCCGGCTCCCCGCGCCGGATGCGCTCCAGCGTGATCGGGATGATCCCCTGCCCCGTCGCCGGCCGTGCACGGGGTCCGTACGGGTTCGAGATGCGCAGGGCGACGGACTCCAAGCCTGCGGTGGTGGCGTAGTAGTCGAGGTACCGCTCGATGGTCAGTTTGCCGATGCCGTAGGGCGATATCGGCCGCAGCGGGGCGTCCTCGTCGAACGTGCGTCGCGCCTGCGGGCCGTAGATCGCTCCGCCGCTCGACGCGAAGAACACCCGTCGCACGCCCGCCGCCGCGCACAGCGAGAGCAGTTCGACGCTCGCGCTGACGTTGGTGCGCAGATCGACGGTGGGCTCGCGGTCGGCGCTGGCCGGTGTCGTGGTCGAGAGGAAATGGAACACGTATTCGTGGCCCGACACCGCCGCCGCGACGTCGTCGGGGTCGAGGAAGTCGCCCGCGACGGGGACGACGTCCGGAGACGTGTACGTGTGGATGCCGTCGCGGAAGCGGTCGAAGCCGGTGACGTCGTGCCCGGCGGTGGACAGTGCGTCGGCCAGCCGCGACCCGAGGAAGCCGTTGGCGCCGATCACGAGGCAGCGCGCCATCAGCGCTCGCCCGTGTCTCGGTGGGTGCGCGGCATGGGGCCCTCTCGTCGGGTCGGCGGGTCGGGTGTCGCCGTCACCGCCGGCGGAGGGCGCCCCACAGAGATCGGAGGTCGCGGCGAGCCACGAGCGGAAGCAGCGTGCCCACGACGATCGCCCACGCTCCGCCGGCCGCGAGCAGCCGCAGCCCGGGATCGAGCGGGGTGAAGAACGACACGTCGACGACGGATGCCACGATCGCGCCGACCGTGAACACCGCCACGGGGCGCAACGAGGCGCGCAGCAGCAGCACCGAGGACACCCCGGTCCGCGGCAGCACGAGGAACGCCGCGGCCCACAGCGCGAACTGCCCGATCGACATCGCGACCGCCACTCCGGCCGGGCCCAGGGCGGACAGCGCCACGACGAGGCCGGTCATGAGGATCCGGCCCGTGGCTTCGCACCACAGCAGGAGGCCCGATCGGCCGGTCGCCACGAACGCCCAGTACTGCGGGTAGCCGAGCGTCTGGAACACCGCCCCGATGGCGAAGATCGGGACGTACGTCGCCGCCCCGGCCCACGGGGCCCCGAGCACGACGCGGATCGCCGGCTCCGCGGTGACCGCGAACAGGCTCACGTAGGCCAGCACGGGATAGCTCAGCGCCGTCTGGTACTTCGCCAGGCGGTCCTCGAGGGGCGTCGGGTCGGAGGCATCCGCGAGGGTCGGGACGACCACGCGCGTGAGCGGCGTGACGAGCTGATCGATCGGGAGATTCACCAGCTGGGTCGCCCGGCTGAAGAGACCGACGGTCCGATCGTTCGCCACCCTCCCGACGGCGAGCGTGCCGATGTTGGTCGAGACGTAGTTCAGCGCGTGCACGAGGAACGTGTGGCCTCCGAACGTCAGCAATCCCCGCATGTCGGACCCGCGGCGAGGGAGACCCGGATGCCACGGGGTGAGGATCACCGTCGCCCCGAGCGTGACCAGGGCCGCCACGCCGCCCTGCGAGGCCAGGGCGAGAGCACCGCCGCCCAGCAGGGCGAACACGATCGCCGCCGTCAGTCCGACGAGGTCGCCGGCGAGCTCGGCCGCCGCCAGGCGCCCCAGGCGCCCCGACCGATTCAGTTCGACGCGGAACTGCGCGCTGGCCGAGCGCAGGACGAAGGCGGGTGCCAGGACGGCGAGCACGGGGATCAGCCGCGGGTCGTCGTAGAACGCGGCGAAGGCGGGGGCGACGGCGACGACCAGGCCCGTGGCGACGAGCCCGATCACCGTGTTCGCCCAGAACAGGGACGTGCGCTGCGCCGCCGTCAGGGTCGGGGCGCGCAGGGCCGCCATGCTGAGTCCGAAGTCGCCGAGGACCGCCGCGAGTCCCGCGAGCGCTCCCGCCAGAGCGACGATGCCGGCGTCCGCCGGGCCGACCAGGCGCGCGAGCAGGACCAAGCCCGCGAGCTGGGACAGATACCGCACCCACTGCGCGCCGAGCAGCAGAGCGGCCCCGCGGCGCCGGGGAGCGACGACGGTGCTCGTGGTCATCGCGCGCTCCTGGGGTTGTACGGTGTCGGCCGTGAGCACGCTAGCCAGCCGACGAGAGACCGCCGTCGCCGCGTCCGCGGGTCCGACCGGGTTAGTGGACTCGCCCGTGGCGCGGCGGCTGATGGTGCTCGTGTTGGCCGTGTACTCGCTGTTGGGGCCGCTCATCGAGACCGTTCTCACCGACCGCGCCCACTACAAGGAGGGCGCGACCGCGACGAACCCCGTCGTGGCGGCGATCGACGAGGCCGGCAGCATCGTCGTGCCGGTCATCGCCGCGGCGGCGGTGCTGCTCGTCGTCCTGTTCGCGCGGGTCTCCGGACCGAGCCTGCTCCTGGTCGTGGCGCCCGGTCTGGTCCTCGCGGCCAACGAGTTCGTCCACGGTCGGACCCCGACGTTCGGTCTTCTCCTGACCGCCGCGGCCGGCGCTCTCCTGGTGAGCGTGCGGGTGAAACCGGCGGATCTCGCGGTGCTCGGGTACGCGGGGGCCGCGGTCGCTGCGGGATCGATCGTCGCGATGTACGCGGCGCCCGCGGCGGTGGTCATCTCCGGCGGCACGGGGACCTTCGACAAGTCGCTCACCGGGGCGCCGCTGCTGGCCGGGATCTTCTCCCACTCGAACACGTTCGGGATGTTCCTGGCGCTGTCGATGCCGTGCATTTTCCTGGTCCGTCGGCCGCTCGTGCGCTGGACGCTCCTGGCCGTCGTCGCGTGGGCCCTCGTCCTCAGCTCGTCGCGCACCGCGCTCGTCGGCGCCGGCGTGATGCTGGCGGTCGTCGTGCTCTCACGCCTCCTCCCGCGCACGGGGTTCGTCGTCGTCGGCACGATCGGCGCCGTCGGCGCGCTCATCGCGGTCGTCCGCATCCCCTTCACCGAGACCGATCCCGAGGCCTTCACGTCGCGCGGGGCGATCTGGATCTACAACCGCGAAGCACTCGGCGACCACGGGCTGTTCGGCCTCGGGGCTCACTGGTACGCCGACAACTACGCCGTGCTGCGCACCGTGCTGTCCAGCGCCGCGAGCCACGCGCACAACCTCGTCCTCACGACGCTCGTGATCGGCGGGGCCGTCGTCCTGGTGGCCTGGCTCGCGGTCATCGTGGCCGCACTGAGGGGCGCGGCCACGGACCCGGTGCGCTCGTCGTCGGTGGCCGGCATCGCGTTCATCGTGGGACTTCTCGCCATGGGGGCCACCGAGACGCCCTTCCCTCTGGTGGGCTGGGGACCCCTGTCGGCGTCGGCGCTCGTGCCCCTGTTCGTCTTCGCCACGCGGCGGTGGTTCGAACGCGAAGAGGCGGACCTGGGACTTGCCGTTCCCCTGACCCGTGCCGAGCGCCGGGTCCGTTGGAGCTGACGCCACCGGCTCCGACGTCTCTCGTCAGCGCGACGCTCCTCGCACGCTCCGCAGGCCCCGTGCCAGTCGTCGCCAGCGCGCGGTCGTGGGCGACGCGGCGGCGTCGCCGGCGTGGCGAGCCGACGCGAGAGCGATGTCGTCGGGCGGCCACACGAACCGCCACAGCACACGTACGCGGGTGGCCAACGGCTCTTCCCGCAGGGCTCTCCAGTACGCGCGGACCGGGTCCGGCGCGCCGCGCCACGCCCAGTCGTGCGGGATGCCGCCGCGGTACTGCCGGATCGTCTGCTCCGGCAGGAGGCCCGCCAGCTCGCGTTCGAGCACCGGCACCGCTCCGAGTTCGCACGCCCGTTCGCCGCTGCCGGCGGCGGCGGCGAGCATCGCTGCGGCGGTCGCCGACGCCGCGGCCGATCGCGCGCCGGCCCCGATCTCGGGGCGCACGGCATGCACCGCGGCCAGGACGGCGTGGACGTCGGCGCGGGGGATCGACACGGCCACCCCCGCGTAGACGACCGGCTCCGATCGGCCCGCGACCGCGTCGAACGCGTCGGCGTCGTCCAGGACGAGACCCGGGATGCGCCGGTGCACGTCGATCTCGCATCCCCAGTCGCCGGGGGTCATGGTGGCGGTGTGGTGCACCGACGTGCCCCGCCACGGATCGGGCTCGCGACGCCATCCCCACTCCGTGAGGGCTTCGGCGAGCGCGTCCCCGTGCTCGGGGCGACACCAGACGTCGACGTCGCCCGAGTGCTCGCGTTCCCGGAGCCCCTGGTGGTGCAGGGCGGGGCCTTTCACGAAGACGCACCGGATGCCGCGCTCCGCGGCGAGCCGCGCGGTGAGGGCGTACGCCAGTTCGTGGAACGGCGAGGAGAGCCGCGGGGGATCGAGGCGGGTGATCCGGGCCGGGTGCGTCGGATCGGGCGACGCGATACCGAGGGCGGCCATGTCGTCGAGGATGTGTCGTTCCCCGTCGTCCGCCGGAGACAGCGGCCCGTCGGTCACGAGCCGTCGCCACGTCCGCGCCCCGTCGCCGGTGAGGCAGAACGGCTCGCCGGGCTGCGCGGGCAGGAGGAGGATCTCGGCATCCGGGGTGAACAGATCGGACGCGGAGACGTCGAGAGCGCCGGAGGCGATCGCGACCCAGCCGGCCGAGCGGGGCGACTCAGCGGTCATGGCACCTCTCGGGTGGGGGACGGGCGCCGTCCACTCTGGACCGCGGCGCGGTGCGCGCGACACCGCCTCCCGCCCGGACGGCGGTCCGACCGCGATCCTTCACCCCATCGATCGCCCGAGCGGCTCGCGATTCTCACGTGAGGATCGCGGGCTGCCTCCGCCCCGAGGGGCCGCCTCAGAGCCCGAGCGTGCGGCCCAGGAAGGCGTTGCGGAAGACGCCTCGCGCGTCGGCCGCCCGCGCCACCGCGACGAAGTCGTCGACGTGGGCCAGCGTCGCGCGAACGGTCTCGCCCGGCATCGTGAACGCCTTGCCCCAGTGGGGACGGGCCGCGAACGGAGCGAGCGCGTCCTCGACCGCGGGCAGCACGGCCGCCACTCCCGCGTTGTCGTTCCGCCAGGTGAAGTGGATCGCGAGCACGTCCCGGCCGGACGCCGGGCTGAGCCAGAGGTCGTCCGCCGCGACGGTGCGCAGCTCCGACACCAGCAGCACGGGATCGATCGTGGATGCCACCGCCCGCACCGCCGCGAGCGCCTCGGCGGCCGCGTCGAGGGGCACGAAGTACTCGGACTGGATCTCGTCGCCGTCGCTCGGGAGAGCCTCGGCGCGGAAGTGCGGGAGCCGCGTGTGCCACGGGCCCGGTGTTCCCCGCTCGGTCGTGTTGCCCACGGTCCGGATGCGCCCGAGATGCAGGTCGGCCCCGACTTCGACGCCCCCGATGTCGCGGACGTAGCCGGGTTCCGCATCGGCATCCGTCGCTTTGATCCAGACGAGGTCGTGCGCGGGGTCGCCCCACGTCGTGAAGACGCTGACGCTGTGCGCGCTCGCGAACAGCCGTCGCGGATCGGCGGTCAGGTCCTCCCACGCGACGCCCGTGTAGGCCTGTGCGGTCACGGTGTAGGTGGGGACGGTGCGCAGCTCCACCGCCGTCACCACGCCCAGAGCCCCGAGGCCGAGGGCGGCGGCCGGGAACCACGGGTGCGTCGGGTCGATGCGGTGCACGGTGCCCGTGGCATCCATCGTCTCCACCGCCGTCACGGCGCTGGAGAGGTTGCCGTTGGCGCTCCCGGACCCGTGTGTGCCCGTCGCGGTCGCGCCGGCCACGGAGATGTGGGGGAGGGAGCCGAGGTTGTGCAGCGCGCGTCCCTCGGCTTCGAGCACCGGAGCGAGCTGCGCGAAGGTGACGAGTCCCTCGACCCGCACGCGGTCGCCGGAGACCTCGATGCGGACGGGCAGCTGCTCGAGCGAGATCAGCGCACCGTCGGTGTCGCCGACGTCGTTGAAGGTGTGGCGCGTCGCCTGCACGCGCAGGGCGTCGGCGCTCCGGATCGCGTCGGCGAGCTCGTCGAGGTCGGCGGGCAGCAGCGTCTCGGCGGCACGGTAGCGGTGGTTTCCCGACCAGTTCGTGCCGGAGGGGCGAGTGTGGGTCATGGAGTCCTCCGTCGGTCCGGGTCCATCCTCTCCCGCGCGGACCCCGACGGGGTGCGGATGCCGGGATTCAGTGCGCGGGGAACAGCTCGGCCTCGAAGACCGCCTCGGCCGCGCCGACGAGCAGGCGGTTCTCGCCGAGCTCGGCGACGCGCAGACGCAGGTCCTCGGCGCACGCCGGCATCGTCTGCGCCCGAACGGCGCCGTCCAGTCCGTCGAGGTCGAGCGCGGCCAGCGTCGCGAGGAACCCGCCGAGGACGACGACCGCGGGATTGAGGACGTTCGCGGCGTTCGCAAGGGCCGTCGCGAGGATGCGTCGCTGGCGCGCGGTCTCGGCGTGCACCGCCGGCGCGGTCGTCGTGCGCAGGGCCTCGGCGAGAGTGGCGTCGTCGGCCGCCTCGAGGTGCAGCGCGGCGAGCAGGCGCGCGCGACTCACCTCGTCCTCGAGCACGCCGTCGGCGGCGCGGCGGTCGGCCGCATCGACGATCCCGGGGCGGTTCTGTCCGAATTCGCCCGCGTAGCCGCCGGCGCCACCCAGTGGCACTCCGCCGACGATGACGGCGCCACCGATACCGCTCGCGCCGCCGTTGAGGTAGACGACGTCGTGGGCTCCGCGGGCGGCGCCGAAGAGGTACTCGGCCAGCGCGCCGAGCGCGGCATCGTTGCCCACGCGGGACGGCAGACCCGTCGCGGCGGTCACGAGGCCGCCGATCGCGGCATCCGTCCACTCCAGGTGCGGAGCGGTGCGCACCAGTCCGTCGGCGGCGCGCACGGGACCGGGGACCGCGACCCCGATGCCTACCGTCCGGCGGCCGCGCAGCGGTCCGCGGCGCCAGGCCGCGAGCCGTTCGCCGACCAGTTCGGCCGTGCGCTCGGGCGTGAGCAGCCGCGTCTGGGGCAGCCGCTCGCGCGCGACGGGCGTGCCGTCGAGGGCGAAGGCGCCGATGTCGAGCGCATCGACCTCGGGGTTGACGCCGAGGGCGACCACGCGCGGGTCCGGCGCCACCGTGGGAGAGGGGCGCCCCACCCGGCCGACCGGATCGGGGGCGCGTTCGACGACGAGACCGTCGCCGACGAGTTCGCCGACGAGGTCGGCGATCGTCGAGCGGTTCAAGCCCGTGGCCTCGGTGAGGGCGGCGCGCGAGCGCGGACCCTCGCGGTGCACGGTGCGCAGCACGAGCGCCAGATTGGCGCGTCGCATCCCGTCGCCCCTGCTCGCCGTGACCATCCGACCACTGTGCCATGCGCGCGCCGTCGCCCGCTCCCGCCCGCTCAGCCCTGCTCCTGCCGCGCTCGCCCCCGTCCCGCGCGATAAACGCTTCCTGTGCCGGGAAACGCGCTCTGCGAGCGTTTCTCAGTGCGGGAAGCGTTTATCGGAAAAGAGCCCAGGCATAGGCGGCGGTGCCAGGATCGGATCATGGACCTCTCCGGCATCCCGATCACGACCATCCGCGGCGAAGAGACCACCTTCGGGGCGCTCACGGAGGGGAAGGCGGCGCTCGTGGTCAACGTCGCCTCGCGCTGCGGGCTCGCGCCCCAGTACGAGGCGCTCGAGGCGCTGCACAAGAAGTACGCGGACCGCGGGTTCACCGTGATCGGCTTCCCGAGCAACCAGTTCCTGCAGGAGCTCAGCGACGAAGAGAAGATCGCCGAGTACTGCTCGGCGACGTGGGGCGTGACCTTCCCGATGTCCGAGAAGGTCAAGGTCAACGGCCGCCACGCCCACCCCCTGTATCAGGAGCTCACGCAGAACCCGGATGCCGAGGGCAAGACGGGCCGCATCTCGTGGAACTTCGAGAAGTTCGTCGTCGCGCCGGACGGCCGGGTGTCGCGCTTCAGCCCGCGCACCCACGCCGACGCCCCCGAGGTCGTCGCCGCGATCGAGGACGCCCTCCCGCACTGATCACGCCCGGACGCGGCGCTGCCCTATCCTGGCCGGGAACCCCACCCGTCTGGAAAGGCACCCCCATGGCCGATGCCGTCGTCCTCGTCTCCGGCGGAGCCGCCGTGACGCCCTTCACCGACGCCGAGCGGGCCGCGGGGACGGGCCTCGCGGCGGGCAATACGATGACCGCGCTGCGCGCGCACTACCTCGATCGCGGCATCCGCGTCTTCACCGCCCCGGCACGCATCGGAGCGGGCGAGGTCCGCGAGGATGCCGGCTGGCAGGGCTTCTCCGACGTGCCGGTGGTGCTGCCGGCAGAGGTCACGATCAACGCCGTCGGACGGGTCGACGACGCCGGGGTCGCGCTCGCCGCGTTCCTGCGCTACGTCGCCGCGGAGGAGGGGCTGGAAAGCGTCGCGCTCGTGGGGCACTCCATGGGCGGGCTGTTCTCCCGCGCCGCGATCCGCGAGCTCGGCACCGACGGCCCGCGGGTGGAGCGACTCGTGACCCTCGGCAGCCCGTGGGACGGATCGGTGCTCGGCGACTTCCTCGACGGTGAGATCACCGAGGCCGACGCCCACGACGACCCCGCGACCCTGAAGATCTTCGCCGAGGCCCGCCCCTACGCCGCCGCGAACTCGCAGGGCGCCGCGGGCGAGGTGTCGCGCCGATTCCTGCGCGACTGGAACGACGCCCAGGCGGGAGTGCTCGACGGCATCCCGGTCACCGCGATCGGGGCGGGGTACTTCGCGGCGGCCGACGAGCCGCGCCAGTTGTGGCCGCACGACGGCCTCGTGTCGATGACGAGCGGCCGGGCCGACGGGGTGCCCGCCGCGGTGCTGCCGGACGTGACGCGGCACTCCTTCCCCGACCACGTGCACAGCATCTTCTTCGCGGAGGGCTTCGGCCTGCCCTGGGAGCGTGCTCTCACGTGGGACCCCGAGGTGTTCGCCGTGATCGATGGGGCACGGGAGATCTGACCGAACGCTGGACGTCGCGGCATCCGGGGTATATGTTGTGAAGACCAACAAAACCCCGTGCGTCGGCAACCGACCGTGCGCGTCCATGCGAAGGAGCAGGAATGCCCACCCCCACCCGTGACGACAAGTTCTCGTTCGGTCTCTGGACCGTCGGCTACAACGGCACCGACCCGTTCGGCGGCCCGACCCGGAAGCCCCTCGACGTCGTGCACGTCGTCGAGAAGCTCGCCGAGCTCGGCGCGTACGGCCTGACGTTCCACGACGACGACCTGTTCGCGTTCGGTTCCACCGACGCCGAGCGTCAGACTCAGATCGACCGCCTCAAGGGCGCGATGGAGGCCACCGGCATCATCACGCCGATGGTGACCACGAACCTCTTCTCGGCCCCCGTCTTCAAGGACGGCGGCTTCACCTCCAACGATCGCGACGTGCGCCGCTTCGCGCTGCGCAAGGTCCTGCGCAACGTCGACCTCGCCGCCGAGCTCGGTGCGAAGACGTTCGTCATGTGGGGCGGCCGTGAGGGCGCCGAGTACGACTCCGCGAAGGACATCCGTCAGGCGCTCGAGCGCTACCGCGAGGCCGTCAACCTGCTCGGCGACTACGTCACCGACAAGGGCTACGACATCCGCTTCGCCATCGAGCCCAAGCCCAACGAGCCCCGCGGCGACATCCTGCTGCCCACGCTCGGTCACGCGATCGCGTTCATCGACTCGCTCGAGCGTCCCGAACTCGTGGGCCTGAACCCCGAGGTCGGCCACGAGCAGATGGCGGGCCTGAACTTCGCCGCCGGCATCGCTCAGGCGCTGTACCACGGCAAGCTCTTCCACATCGACCTCAACGGTCAGCGCGGCATCAAGTACGACCAGGACCTCGTGTTCGGCCACGGCGACCTGCACAACGCCTTCGCCCTCGTCGACCTGCTCGAAAACGGCGGCCCCGGCGGCGTCCCGGCCTACGACGGCCCGCGTCACTTCGACTACAAGCCCTCTCGCACCGAGGACGAGACCGGTGTCTGGGACTCGGTCTCGGCCAACATGAACACCTACCTGCTGCTGAAGGAGCGCGCCGCGGCCTTCCGCGCCGACCCCGAGGTGCAGGAGGCGCTCGAGGCGGCGAAGGTGCTCGAGCTCGCGCAGCCGACGCTGAACGAGGGCGAGACCTACGACGACCTCATCGCCGATCGCTCCGCCTACGAGGACTTCGACACCGACGTGTACCTCGGCGGCAAGGGCTTCGGCTTCGTCCGCCTGCAGCAGCTCGCCACCGAGCACCTGCTGGGCGCACGCTGAGCCGGAGCGGGACCGGATGCCCGTGGGGGGCGTCCGGTCCCGCTTCTCGCGCGACCCGGATGCCACGGCATCCGGGTCCGTATCCGCACCCGCCGCTGGGTGTCCAGGACACGCCGCCCCGTCGATCGGGAACGGCGTGCCGTGGACACGGAACGGACGAGGCGTCGCGCCGAAGTGGCCGCGACGAGGAGAAGGAGTGAGCATGACTCTGGTCATGGGCGTCGATTCGTCGACGCAGTCGTGCAAGGTCGTCGTCGTCGACGCCGAGACCGGTCTCGTGGTGCGCGAGGGTCGCGCGACGCACCCCGCCGGCACCGCCGTCGACCCCGAGGCGTGGTGGATCGCGCTACAGGATGCCATCGCGCAGGCGGGCGGCCTCGACGACGTCGCGGCGGTCTCGATCGCCGGTCAGCAGCACGGCATGGTCGTGCTCGACGCGGAGGGGCGCGTCATCCGCGACGCCCTGCTGTGGAACGACACCCGATCGGCGCAGGCCGCGCGCGACCTCATCGACGAGGTCGGCGCCGAGGTCTATGCCGACCGCACGGGGGTCGTCCCGGTGGCCTCGTTCACCGCGACGAAGCTGCGCTGGCTGCGGGATGCCGAGCCCGACAACGCCGCGCGCGTGGCCGCGGTCGCCCTTCCGCACGACTGGCTGACGTGGCGCCTGCGCGGCTTCGGTCCGGGCAACGCCGACCTCTCCGCACTCACCACCGACCGCTCCGACGCCTCGGGCACCGCGTACTGGGGCGCCGACGGTTACGATCGCGCACTGCTGGAGCGCGCCCTCGGGCACGACGCCGTGCTTCCGCGCGTGCTCGGACCGTGGGACAGCGCCGGAACCCTGCCGGGCGGCGCGCTCGTCGGCCCCGGCGCCGGAGACAACGCCGGAGCCGCCCTCGGTCTCGGCGCCGGCGTGGGCGACGTCGTCGTTTCGCTCGGCACCTCGGGCACGGTCTTCGCCGTCACCGACCACGTCGTGCGCGACACGTCGGGCGCCGTCGCCGGTTTCGCGGATGCCACGGGACGCTTCCTCCCGCTCGTCGCCACCCTCAACGCCGCCCGCGTGCTCGACGCGTTCGCGCGACTGCTCGACGTCTCGCACGACGAGCTCGGCGCCCTCGCGCTGCAGGCCGAGCCCGGTGCCGACGGCGTTGTGCTCGTGCCGTGGTTCGAGGGGGAGCGCACCCCCAACCTGCCCGACGCGCAGGCGTCGCTGACGGGCCTGACCCTGGCATCCACCACCCGGCCGAACTTCGCCCGCGCGGCGATCGAGGGCATGCTGAGCGGCCTCGCCGTCGGGCTCGAAGCCATCCAGGCCCAGGGCGTCGAGGTGCGCCGGGTGCTGCTCATCGGTGGTGCCGCGGCGAACGAGGCCGTCGCGCGCATCGCCGCGCAGGTGTTCGACGCCGAGATCGTCGTGCCCGCCGCGGGCGAGTACGTCGCGCTCGGTGCCGCGCGCCAGGCCGCGGGCGTGTTCGCGGGCGGCCCGGTGGACTGGACGATCGCGACGACCCGCCGCGTCGAGCCCGACCACCGTCCCGAGATCCGCACGCGGTACGACGCGGTGGCCGCGGTCCGCGCGCGGGACTGAGGCGGCGCGGCTGCGGCGGTGCGCTCCCGACGCGGTGCGCTCCGGACCGCGGTGCGCTCCGGACCGCGAGACTGCATCCCGCTGACAAACCCACTGCACGCTGCAGTGGGTTTGTCAGTCAGATGCAGTCTCGCGGTGTACGGCCTGCGGCGTACGGCGTGCGGTGCGGCGGGGAGCCGCACGCGGCGGGCGGCGCGGGAGCCGAGCGCGCGCCGCTACTGTGAGGGACCATGAGTGACGCCGGAGGACCCAAGCGCGTCGGCGTCCGCGAGGTCGCCGCCCGCGCCGGGGTCTCCACACAGACCGTGTCGCGCGTCCTCAACGACTACCCCGGTATCCGGGATGCCACGCGCGAGCGCGTCCTCGCCGCGGTCGCCGCGCTCGACTACCGCGTGAACAACGCCGCCCGCGCGCTCGGCACCAGCCGCACACGGACCGTGGGGGTTGTGGCATCCGATGCGTCGCTGCACGGGCCGTCCGCCGGCATCGCCGCGCTCGAGCGCGCGGCGCGCGCCCGCGGCCGCTGGATCACGACGGCCTACAGCGCGTCCGACGACCCGTCCGATGTCGACGCGGCCGTGCGCCACCTGCTCGCGCAGGGTGTCGACGGCATCGTGCTCGTCGCTTCCCACGCGCAGACGCCCCTGAGTGGATACGACGTGCCGATCGTGCCGCTGTACGGCGAGTCGGGGGATCAGCAGCGGGCCGCGGTCGCCCTCGTCGTCGGGCACCTCGCCGATCTCGGTCACCGGCGCATCGCCGAGGTGGCCGGCCCCGCGGACTGGCGGGAGGCCCGCGCCCGCTCGGCGGGGGTGGCATCCGCTGCCCGGGAGCGCGGAGTCGAGGTCGCGTGGCGCGGGGCGGGGGACTGGAGCGCGGGTTCGGGCGAGGCGCGCGCCGACGCGGTCGCCCGGGCCGTGCGCGAGGGTGTCAGCGCCGTCGCCGTCGCCAACGACCAGATGGCCCTCGGGCTTGTCTCGGGGCTGCTCGCCCGGGGATTGTCGGTGCCGGGCGACGTCTCGGTCGCGGGTTTCGACGACAACCCGGATGCCGCCTTCTACACGCCCGCGCTCACGACGGTGCGCCTCGACGTCGAGGGCGAGGCCGAAGAGGCCGTCGCCTCGGTCCTGGGGGAGGCGCCGGTGCGCCCCGCGGACCCGGTGCTGGTCGTGCGCGCGTCGACCGCGCCTCCGCGCGGGCGCTGACGTCGGGGTGCGCCGCCCCGCCGCAGCGCACGGCGCCGGGGCCGTGGCATCCGTCTCCCCGCCGCACGGGGCGCCGATGCCACGGCCGACGGGCCGGTCCCGGATGCCGGGTGGCGGCGGTCCGCCGAGCACAAGTCCTGCACTTCGGGGATCCGGCCCGGTGAGCCTCGCGGAATGACGCCACACGGCCGGCCCGCACCGCCGAAATTGCAGGAGTTGGGCGGCCGTCTGGCCGTGAGTCGGTGTCGGCTGGGGGGTCGCGGTCGCGCGATGTTACCGGTAACATTACGGCGGAGGGTTGACCGGACCCCCACCCGACTGAGTCGAAGGAGACCCGAGTGTCCGACGCCGCACCGACGTTCACCCCCGAGGTGCAGGAGGCCATCGACGCCGTCCGCGCCGACGTCGCGAAACTGCACGCCGAGCTCGTGCGCTACAACCTCATCGTCTGGACCGGCGGCAACGTCTCGGGGCGCGTCCCCGGCTCCGACCTGTTCGTCATCAAGCCCTCGGGCGTCTCGTACGACGACTTGGCGCCCGAGAACATGATCCTGTGCGACCTCGACGGCACCGCCATCCCCGGCACGCCCGGCAGCGAGCGCAGCCCCTCGAGCGACACCGCCGCGCACGCGTACGTCTACCGGAACATGCCCGAGGTCGGCGGCGTGGTGCACACCCACTCGACGTACGGCGTCGCGTGGGCGGCCCGCGGCGAGGAGATCCCCTGCGTCATCACGGCGATGGCCGACGAGTTCGGCGGCCCCATCCCCGTCGGCCCCTTCGCGATCATCGGCGACGACTCGATCGGCCGCGGCATCGTCGAGACCCTGCGCGGCCACCGCTCGCGCGGCGTCATCATGCAGAACCACGGTCCCTTCACGATCGGGACGAACGCCAAGGATGCCGTGAAGGCCGCCGTCATGCTCGAAGACGTCGCCCGCACCGTGCACATCGCGCGCGAGGCGGGGCCGCTCATCCCGATCCCGCAGGACAAGATCGACGCCCTCTACAACCGCTACCAGAACGTCTACGGACAGAGCACGGACGACCGCCGATGAACGCGCACATCACCGAAGGCCGGGCCTCGCTCGGCATCGAGCTCGGATCCACCCGCATCAAGGCCTGCCTCATCGGCCCCGACGCCGAGGTGCTCGCCGTCGGCTCCCACGAGTGGGAGAACGTCTACGCCGACAAGCTGTGGACGTACTCGCTGGATGCCGTGTGGACGGGGCTCCAGGCCGCCTACGCCGACCTCCTCGCCGACGTGCAGCAGCGCTTCGGCGTCACCCCCGAGCGGTACGCCGCGATGGGCGTGTCCGCGATGATGCACGGCTACCTCGCCTTCGACGCCGAGGGAGAGCTGCTGGCTCCCTTCCGCACGTGGCGCAACACGAACACCGGGGTCGCCGCGGCCGAGCTCACCGAGCTGCTGGGCGTGAACATCCCGCTGCGCTGGTCGATCGCGCACCTGCACCAGGCCGTCGTCGACGCCGAGCCGCACGTCCCCGAGATCCGCTTCCTCACGACCCTCGCTGGGTACGTGCACTGGAAGCTCACGGGCGAGAAGGTGCTCGGCGTGGGCGATGCCTCGGGCATGTTCCCGATCGACTCGGCGACCCGTGACTACGACGCCGAGCTCGTTGCGCGCTACGACGCCCTCGCCGCCGGTCGTGTGCCCGCGCTCGCCGACCTGCTGCCCCGCGTGCTCGTCGCCGGCGCCGACGCCGGCAGCCTCACGCCCGAGGGCGCCGCGCTCCTCGACCCGAGCGGCGCGCTGCAGCCCGGCATCCGATTCGCCCCGCCCGAGGGCGACGCCGGAACCGGCATGGTCGCGACCTGCGCCGTGGCTCCCCGCACGGGCAACGTCAGCGCCGGGACGAGCATCTTCGCGATGGTCGTGCTCGAGCGGCCCCTGGCCCAGGTGCACCACGAGCTCGACCTCGTCACGACTCCGTCGGGCGACGCCGTCGCGATGGTGCACTGCAACAACGGCGCGAGCGAGCTCGCGGCGTGGGCGAACATGTTCACGGCGTTCTCCGCCGCGGCGGGCACGCCCATCAGCCCGGATGCCACGTACGCGGCGCTCTTCACGGCGGCTCTGTCGGGCGAAGCCGACGCCGGCGGGCTGCTGGCCTACAACCACCTCGCCGGTGAGCCCATCGCGGGTCTCGACGAGGGTCGCCCGCTCGTCGTGCGCACGCCGGACAGCCGCCTGACCCTGCCGAACTTCATGCGCGCGCAGCTGTATGGCGTCTTCGGCACGCTGGCGCTCGGCATGAGCGTGCTGCACGGCGAAGGCGTCGCCCTCGACAAGATGTACGCCCACGGCGGCATGTTCCGGACCGCCGGGGTCGCCCAGCGGTTCCTCGCTGCCGCGCTCGACGCCCCGGTCGCCGTCGCCGAGACGGCGTCGGAGGGCGGGGCCTGGGGCATGGCCGTGCTGGCGGCCTACGCCGCCGACGACTCCGGCCGCGACCTCGACGCGTACCTGCGCGAGACGGTCTTCGCCGACGCGCCGATCGTCACCGTCGCCCCCGACCCGGCGGACGTCGCCGGCTTCTCGTCCTACCTCGACCGCTACCGCGCCGGACTCGCCGTCGAGGCGGCCGCCGTGGCATCCCTCTGAACACCCGAAGGAACAGACATGACCCGCTCTCCCCTGAAGAACGACCTCGACGGCTACGAGGTCTGGTTCGTCACCGGTAGCCAGAACCTCTACGGCGAAGAGACCCTGCAGCAGGTCGCCGAGCAGTCGCAGGGCGTCGTCGCCGGGCTCGACGGCCTGCCCGTGAAGGTCGTCTGGAAGCCCGTGCTGAAGGACTCCGACAGCATCCGCCGCATGGCCCTCGAGGTCAACGGCCGCGACGACGTCATCGGCGTCATCGCGTGGATGCACACCTTCAGCCCCGCCAAGATGTGGATCGCCGGGCTCGACGCCCTGCAGAAGCCGCTGCTGCACCTGCACACGCAGGCGAACGTCGAACTGCCGTGGAACGACATCGACTTCGACTTCATGAACCTCAACCAGGCCGCGCACGGCGACCGCGAGTTCGGGTACATCCAGACGCGCCTCGGTGTGGCCCGCAAGACCGTCGTCGGTCACGTATCCAACCCCGCCGTGCGCCAGCAGATCGAGGACTGGGAGCGCGCCGCCGCCGGCTGGACCGCCGCCCGCACGCTGAAGCTGGCCCGCTTCGGCGACAACATGCGCTTCGTCGCCGTCACCGAGGGCGACAAGACCGAGGCCGAGCTGCGCTTCGGCGTGCAGGTCAACACGTGGGGCGTCAACGAGCTCGTCGAAGCCGTCGAGAAGGCCACGGATGCCGAGATCGACGCGCTCGTGCAGGAGTACGTCGACAGCTACGACGTCGTGGACGAGCTGCTCCCGGGCGGCGCGCGTCACCAGTCGCTGCGCGACGGCGCGGCCATCGAGCTGGGCCTCCGCTCGTTCCTCGAGGAGGGCGGCTTCGGCGCCTTCACCACGTCGTTCGAAGACCTCGGTGCGCTGAAGCAGCTGCCGGGCCTCGCGGTGCAGCGCCTCATGGCGGAGGGCTACGGCTTCGGCGCCGAGGGCGACTGGAAGACGGCGATCCTCGTCCGTGTCGCGAACGTCATGGGCGCGGGCCTCCCCGGCGGCGCGTCGCTCATGGAGGACTACACCTACGACCTCGTGCCCGGCAACGAGCGCATCCTCGGTGCGCACATGCTCGAGGTGTCGCCCTCGCTCACGTCGGCCAAGCCGCGCCTGGAGATCCACGAGCTCGGCATCGGCGGCAAGGAGGACCCGGTGCGCCTGGTCTTCACCGCCGACCCCGGCGCCGCGCTCGTCGTCGCGCTGAGCGACATGCGCGACCGCTTCCGCCTCACGGCGAACGTCGTCGAGAACGTCGAGGCTCCCGACCTGCCGAAGCTCCCCGTCGGCCGTGCGGTGTGGAAGCCCGCGCCCGACTTCGCGACCTCGGCCGCATGCTGGCTCGCCGCCGGCGCCGCCCACCACACCGTGATGACCACGGCCGTCGGCATCGAGGTGTTCCGCGACTTCGCCGAGATGGCCAAGACCGAGCTCGTCGTCATCGACGAGGACACCACGGTCCGCGGCTTCCAGAGCGAGCTGCGCTGGAACCAGGCGTACTACCGCCTGGCCCAGGGCATCTGATCCCCGCCGCCCCGGGTTGCCTCACGGCCCCGGGGTGGTGTGGCACGTACGCGTCTCGTTCGGGGCGCGTTCCGTGCACCGGGGCGGCCATCGTGCGCCCCGGTGCACGAACCGTGCCCCGGCCCCGCGTCGGTGGTGGGACGCCCGCGGGTCCGGGGCATTCCTGCGTTCGGGGAGGGCGTCGCGACGCGGCGTGGGGGCCGTGGCATCCCGATTCGGGGCGCGGTTTTGCGTTTGGGGCGCGGAATTTCACGCCCCAAACGGAAGAACGCGCCCCACACCGTGCTGCGGCGCCGCTACAGCCGCTGGCCCAGCGACCACAGGCGGTCGGCGCGGCCGGAGATCGCCTCCGACAGCGTGAACGCCTGGGCGTCGGTGAGGGATGCCACGTAGTCGACGATCCCGCGGGAGCGCGCGAGCGTCTCGGCCTCGGCGTCCGAAGGACGACGTTCGGCCGGAAGGAGCGCGTACTGCTCGCGGGCGAGCGCGATCAGCTCGCGCAGGCGGCGCGGGGTACGGGCGCGGTCGAGATCGTCCTCGAGCCACTCGCCGAGGGCGCGCACCGACCGCGCGAGGATGCGGCTCATGCCGCGCTGCTGGATCGCCAGGTCGGGGCGGCTGAGCACGAAGCGCTTGTGCACGAACTTCAGCACCTCGACGTGGTGCCAGGCCGACGGTGACAGGGCCACGGGTCCCGAGCGGGGCGTGTCGAGGGGCCGCAGCCGCACGGACTCCTGGAAGCGCCGGATCCACCGGTCGGTGAACGCGGCCAGACGTCGTTCGGCCGACAGCGACCCGTCGAACGGGCGGGCGAGCAGGTCGGTGACCAGTTCGGCATCCACGTCGCTCACCGCGTCCAGGAACGCCTCGTCGTCGGCGACCCACGGGTCGTCGCGGCGCATCTTCCGGCGCAGGCGTTCGAGGGCGGCGCCCGGGACGAGCTCGGCGCGCACCTCGGCGTCGTCGCGGGAGCGCCACTCGATCACGTCGTCGAGCCAGCCGCGGAACTCGGCGGCGATGGGGGCGTGGTCGAGGATCCCGGCGCGGTAGAAGTCGTCGACGTCGTGCACCGAGTACGCGATGTCGTCGGCGAGGTCCATCACGGCGCCCTCGATGCTCTGCCGCAGCGGCTCCACGTCGAGCCCCGCGCGGGCCTGCTCGAGGTCGGCGAGGTCGAGGTCGTAGGCGGAGTACTTGTGCACGCGGTACGCGCCGTCCGGCGACCGACGGATGCCGCGGGGCGGCCCGGTCCGCTCGATCTCGGCCGCCGACACCGCCGGCGACCACGGGTACTTCGCCGAGGCGGCGCGGACCGCGGCGGTGAGGTTGAGCCCGCGCGGGGCGTTCTCGACGACGTCGAGCGCGGTGAGGATGCGGTAGGTCTGGGCGTTGCCCTCGAACCCGTCGGTCAGGCCGAGCTCGGTGCGGGCCAGGCGGTCGAGGGTCGTTTCGCCGAGGTGGCCGAAGGGCGGGTGGCCGAGGTCGTGGGCGTACGCCGCGGCCTCGACGACGGTCGGGTCGCACACGTCGGCCCCGGCGCGCGTGTTCAACTGCAACGCGACGACGCGCGCGATCGCACTCACCTTCAGCGAGTGCGTGAGGCGGTTGTGGACGGGGGCGCCGGAGATCGACGGCGACACCACTTGCGTCACCGCGGACAGACGCGAGAAGTACGGCGAGAACTGAATGCGCTCCAGGTCGATCGACCACGGATCGGCGCCGACGGTCTCGCGTTCGTCGTACGCGCGCGAGGCGGCCGTGGGCGCGGCGGAGAGCGTCATCCGTCCACGCTACCGGCCGCAGTCTCGCGGGGAGGGAGCCGTGAGAGCGATGCGGCGCCTCAGCCTCGGACGACCTCGATGCCGACCACGCGCGCGTCCTCGGGCCGCAGCTCGTACGTCGGGCCCGTGATGTGCAGCGGCGCAGCCGCGTCGGTGTCGGCGCACGACGGCCCGACGCGCAGCTCGACCTCACCCGGCTCCACGACCCGGCGCAGCGCCCGGTCGCTGTAGGCCAGGCGGGAGGCCGGCACCGTGAACCGCACGTCGGCGCTCTCGCCGGGCTCGAGCTCGACGCGGGCATAGGCCACGAGCTGCGCGACCGGACGGGTCACGCTCGCCACCGCGCGGTGGGCGTACAGCTGCACCACGTCGGCACCGCGGCGTTCGCCGGTGTTGGTCACCCGCACGCGCGCCGAGAAGGCATCGCCGGCGCGCACCTCGCCGTCCACGGCGAGACCCTCGCGACGGAACGTCGTGTACGACAGCCCGAAGCCGAAGGGACGCACGGGGGTCGGGTCGGTGCTCGTCACTCCCGAGGGGCCGCCGAGGAGCGGGTGCAGGTACGAGTACGGCTGCGCGCCGGCGGCGCGGGGGAGCGAGACCGGCAGGCGACCCGAGGGGGTGGCATCCCCCGCCAGCAGCGCGGCGAGGGCAGGACCGCCCTCCTCGCCCGGGAAGAAGGCCTGCACGATGGCGGCGGGGCCCGAAGCCTCGTCCAGGGCCCACCCGATCGCGTACGGGCGTCCGGTGAGCAGCACCATGATCACGGGGGTCCCCGTGGCCACGACCTCCTCCACCAGGCGACGCTGCAGTCCGGGGAGCTCGAGCGAATCGGCGTCGTTTCCCTCGCCCACGGTCCCGCGGCCGAACAGGCCCGCGCGGTCGCCGACGACGACGATCGCGACGTCGGCCGCCTGAGCGACCTCGACGGCGGCGGCGATACCGGAGCCGTCGTCGCCCTCGACCGCGCACCCTTCGGAGAAGGTGACGTCGCCGAAGCGCTCGGAGAGCGCCTCGCGCACCGTCGGGATCTCGAATCCCATCGGCGTGCCGGGGTGGTGGGCGAGCACGTGGTTGGCGAACGAGTAGCAGCCCATCAGCGCCTCGGCGCTGTCGGCGTTGGGTCCGAGCACCGCGATCCGGCCGGGCGCAGCCAGCGGGAGCACGCCGTCGTTGCGCAGCAGGACCGCGCTCTCGATCGCGAGGCGGTACGCCAGCGCGCGGTGCTCGGCATCGTCGAGGTCGACCGCGGTGGGAGCGTTGTCGAAGTCGGCATCCAGGAGTCCCAGGTCCTCCTTCTCGGCGAGCACGCGGGCGACCGCGCGGTCGACGACGGCCTCGAGCAGATCCCCGGATGCCACCCGCTCGGCGAGGTGCGGGTACGCGTCGGGCCCGGGGAGCTCGACGTCGATCCCGGCTTCGAGTGCGAGCTGGGCGGCTTCGCCGAGCGAGCCGGCGACCCCATGCATGGAACGGAGGAATTCCACGGCGAAGTAGTCCGAGACCACCGTGCCGTCGAAGCCCCACCGTCGGCGGAGGAGATCGGTGAGCAGCTCGGGGGTGGAGGCCACGGGTACCCCGTCGATCTCGGCGTAGGAGTTCATCACCGAACGCACCCCGCCGTCGCGCACCGCCATCTCGAACGGCGGCAGGAAGACGTCCTGCAGCTCGCGCGGACCGGCGTGCACGGGAGCGTGGTTGCGACCCGCCTGCGAGGCCGAGTAGCCCACGAAGTGCTTCAGGGTGGCGTGCACCCCGGCGGCCTGCAGGCCGCGCACGTACGCGGTCCCGATCGTGCCCACGACGTACGGGTCCTCGGCGATGCACTCGTCGACGCGTCCCCAGCGCGGGTCGCGGATCACGTCGAGCACCGGCGCGAGGCCCTGGTGCACGCCGACGTCGCGCATCGATCGACCGATCGCGGATGCCATGAGCTCGACGGCCTCGGGATCGAACGACGCGCCCCACGCGAGCGGGGTGGGGAAGGTCGCGGCCTTCCACGCGGCGAAGCCCGTCAGGCACTCCTCGTGCACGAGGGCGGGGATGCCCAGACGCGTCTCGGTCTTCAGGCGGCGCTGCTCGCCCCACAGCCAGGCGGCGCGCTCGACCGGGTCGACCGGCCGGGTGCCGTAGACGCGCGTGAGGTGGCCGAGGCCGTGCGTCGTGGCATCCACGTAGTCGGTGGAGGTGACCTTCTCGCCCGAGAGGGGGGCGACGACCTCATCGCCCTGGTCGACCCAGTAGCCCACGAGCTGCGCGAGCTTCTCGTCGAGGGTCATCTCGGCCACGAGCGCCTGGACGCGGTCCGAGATTCCCGGGGTGAGGGCCGAACCGACATCGGTGTTCTGGATGGTCATGCGGAATCAGCCCTTCACAGCGCCGGTGAGGCCACCGACGATCCGACGCTCGAAGACGCTGAAGAACAGCAGAGCGGGGATCATCGACAGCGAGGTGAATGCGAGCACGCGGGCGGTGTCGACCGAGTACTGCGACGCGAACGCCTGCGTGCCCAGCGGCAGCGTGTAGGAGGCTTCGTTGTTGAGGATGAACAGCGGGAGCATGTAGGAGTTCCAGCTGTTGACGAAGGCCAGGATGCCGACGGTGACGACGGCGGGAACGGCCAGCGGCAGCACCATGCGCCAGAAGAACCCGAGGCGTCCGAGTCCGTCGATCGACGCGGCCTCCTGCAGCTCCTTGGGGATCGCCGCGAGGAACGGCGACAGGATGATGATCGTCAGCGGCAGCGCGAAGGCGATCTGCGGGATGATGACGCCCGCGAGGGAGTTCGTCAGTCCGATGTTGCGCACCAGGATGTACAGCGGCGTGATCGCGACGGTCATGGGGAACATGAGTCCGGCGGTGAACAGCGCGTACAGGGCTCCACGTCCGCGGAAGCGGTAGCGCGAGAGGGCGTACGCCGCCATCAGCCCCAGGGCCACGACGAAGACGGTCGTGGCGATCGCGGCGATCGCGGAGTTCCCGACCTGTCCCCAGAACACTCCGCTGACGAGCACGTCGCCGTAGTTCTGCCAGTTCCACTGGGTGGGAAAGCCGGAGGGGTCGACGGTGATCTCGGCGTTCGAGCGGAAGCCGCCGAGGATGATGTACACCACGGGGGCGAGCATCAGGCCGATCAGGAGCAGCGCGACGAAGCCCACGATCACCGAGCTCGAGCGGTTGCGGCCCGCGGGGGCGCGGCGGACGGAACGCGGCGCCTTCGGCGCGACGAGGGTGGCGGTGGCGGTCACTTGGTGTCTCCCGTGAGGGCGCCGGCCGTGTCACGACGGAGCACGAAGCGCTGGTAGATGAGGGCGACGGCGAGCGAGATGAGGAACATCACCACGGCCACGGCGCTGCCGTAGCCGAAGCTGCCGGCGTTGCGGCCGTTGGCGACCATGTAGGTGGCCATGGTCGAGGTCCCTGCCGTCGAGGCGACGTACTGGCCCCAGATGATCCAGACGAGGTCGAACAGCTGCAGCGACCCGATGATCGACAGGAACGCCCAGATGCGGATCGTGGGTCCCATCAGCGGCAGAACGATGTGGCGCTGGATCTGCCAGAACGAGGCGCCGTCGATGGCGGCGGCCTCCGACAGCTCTTCGGGGATCCCCTGGAGACCGGCGAGGAAGAGGATGACGGCGAAGCCGATGTACTTCCACGTGATGATGATCAGCAGGGTCCAGATCGCCAGCGCGGGGTCGGAGATCCAGTCGGCCTGGAGGGAAGACAGGCCGATCTTCTCTAGCGCCCCGTTGAGCGCTCCGCCGGACTGCAGCATCAGGCCCCAGCCGAGGCCGACGACGACCTCGGAGATGACGTAGGGCACGAAGATCAGCACGCGGATGAGCGACTGCGCCCGCATCTTGCGGTTCAGCAGCAGCGCGAGCCCGAGGGCGAGCGGTCCCTGCAGCACGAGCGAGCCGACCACGATGAACACGTTGTGGCCGAGCGCCTCATGGAAGGCGGGGTCGGTGAGGATCGTGAGGTAGTTGCGGAATCCGACGAAGTCGGTGGGGGCGCCGAACCCCGACCAGCTGTAGAAGCCGTAGAAGGCGGCCAGGGCCACCGGCAGGATCACGAACGAGACGAACACCACCAGGGCGGGGCCCAGGAGGATCGCGAGTTCGCCGCGGATACGCCAGTTCTCGCGACGCCGACGCGGGGACACCGGCCCGGCCGAGGGGGTGCGGAGTGCACCCTCCTCGGCCAGGCGGCGACCGGCGACGTCGTCCGAAGCGGTGGCGACGGGATGACGCACGGTGGTCATGGCCGGCCTCCTCAGGAGCGCGACGCGGCCGCGTTGACGGCGTCGACGATGCCCTGCGGGCTGCCCTTGCCGGCGAACAGGTCGACCACGGCGACGTTCAGCGCGTTGCCGACGTTCTGGCCGTAGAGGGTGTCGAGCCAGACCGACACGTAGGGGGCGTCGGTGTAGGCGGCGAGGGCCGACTGCAGAGCCGGCGTGGTGACCGCGCTCGTGGCCTCGCTGGAGGCGGGGATCGTCTGGAAGGCGTCGGCGTACCGCTCCTGGTTCTCCTGAGTCACCATGAAGTTCAGGAAGTCGGTGCACTGCGCGGGCGCGTTGACCCAGCAGGCGTATCCGTCGACACCACCCATGATGGCACCGGGCTCCCCGTTACCACCGGGGACCTCGGGGAACGGGAACCAACCGAGGTCGGCGAGCGGCTGCTCGTCGGGGGTCAGCGAAGCGATGACGCCCGGGTTCCAGGCGCCCATGAGCTCCATGGCGGCCTGGTGGTTGGCGAGCAGACCCGCCGACGAACCCGCGCCCTGCTGGGCGGCCGTGGTGAGGAAGCCCTCGTTGAACGGCTGCGTCTTGAGGAACGACTGCAGGTTCTCGCCCGCCTCGAGCCAGCACGGGTCGTCGAAGCTGCGGCTCTCGGCGGCATCGGTGAGCACGTTCTCGGCGCACGCGCGGAGGGCGAAGTTGTAGTACCAGTGCGCGGCGGGCCACGCATCCTTGGCGCCCACGGCGATCGGGGCGACCCCGGTGGCGCGGATCTTGGCGTCGGCGGCCTCCAGGTCGGAGATCGTGGCCGGTGCCTCGGTGACGCCCGCGGCGGTGAGGAGGTCCTGCGAGGTGA
>NZ_CAKKMM010000018.1:0-27374 GCF_918698205.1 Microbacterium sp. Bi128
TGGCGAGCAACAGGGAGCACCGCGCGAGGTAGTCCACCCAGGGCCCCGCCATCTCGGCCCAGGTCTCCTGCCGGGTGAAGGCTTGTCCGAGGAACGGGGCCAGCGCGATCCCGGGCGGAGGGGTGGATGCCGGTTGGTGGGGCGATGTATGGATGCAGAAGCGCGTGACGCCCAGAGCGAGCTGCAGGTCGGCGATGTGCTTGAGGTTCGACGGCATCCATCCCCACGGGTCGCCGAAGGAGGTGAACGCCTCCGCGCCGGTCCAGGTGCGACCGTGCACGTGCGCGACGGACGCGGCGCCCTTCAGGTCGGCGACGTACGTCGGCCGCGGTCCGTCCTCCGCCGAGAAGGTCCACATCGCCCCCATGGGAACGTCCGCAGGCGCGCGCATCGCGAGGTCATCGCCCCACTGGGGTCGACCGTCCTCAAGGGCTTCGGCGTAGTAGGTCATGCCGCGCGTGTGGGCTTCGTCGGCGAGCGTGCCGTAGTACTGCGTCGCCAACAGCTCCCCGAGCGTGCGTCGATAGTCGTACAAGAAGCCGTCACTGCGTGCGCCGTCGCCGACGATGTACCCGGCGAGAGCCGGAAGCCACGGCGTCACGTCGTACCCGCGCGCGGCGGCGAACCGTGCGTCGATGTCGTCCGTGAAGTTCTGCGCCCCGGCCTCGATGCTGTCGCTCAGCAGCGCGTCGAAGCGTCCCGTGCGCGGTCGATATCGCTCCAGATGCACATCGAGATACGCCGCGACTCGTCGGGCATCGAGCTTGTCGACCTCCAGACCGGTGGAGATAGCCGGCGCCGGCCCATTGGTCTGGCCGGTGAGTGAGGCACCTACGCGCAGGACCCGCCAGGAGCCGGGCGGGGCGTCCCAGCGAAGGCGCCCGTCGTCGACCACCGCAGTGAGGTCGATCACCTTCGCGGGGTCGAGGCGGGTGCCCGATGCATCGGTTCCGGTGTCGACGGCGTAGAAGTCGTGTTCCATCCCGAAACCCGCCTTGGTCTCGGCGTGATGGACACGGGCCGCGTCGAAGAGCGCGAACTCGCTGACGTCGAAGGTCGCCGCGCGCCGCAGCACGGGTGGCATCCGCACTCCGGGGGCCACAGGCGGGAGAGCTTCCGCCGCGCTCGCTGCCGAAATGACGACGCGGAATCGTCGCGCGGACACGGGGGCGAACGACGCCGTGCGGGCAGGAACCGTCGTGGGGTCGAGGCGCACCACGTCGTGGAAGACGCCGGGGCTGATTTCGGCCTGGAGGACCGCTGTCGGCGGGGGCGCTGCTCCGAAACCCCGCGGACCGGGCAGTCCCAGCACGACAGCGCGCGCCGTCACCGGCTCGGGGAACTCCGCTTCGAGGGTTGCCGATGACCACGCGTCGGGGTCGCGCGGAAGGCGTACGCACGGGCCGAACGCCCCGTCGGTGAGGGCCGCTCCGTCGATCTCCGCGCCGTCGACGCGATAGGCGGTCGCCGTGTGGGGCCGGTACCCGTCGTCGTCGGGGAACGCGACCACACGCCAGTCCTTGCTCCAACGCGGCGGTGCGCCGGTCGTGTGGCGGGCGGTGTCCTGAAAGGCGCCGGCGGTGTCGGGTAAGGGAGGCAATGCGATGTCGAGGCGGCTGCCGCCTTCGACGACGGTCTCACTCCACACGATCTTCTTCATCGCGTCCTCGGGCTGCACCCACGGCCCGCCCGACGCGCTCCACCCCGCAGACGTTGCGATAGCGATCTCCATTCGCAGGCGTGCCGCCGTGACGGTGGCCGCCTCGACAGCGTCATCCCACGCGGGTGACCCGGGATGCCGCGGGGCGTCGACCACCAGCGGCATGCCCATGCCGCCGTCGAACATGTGCACGCCGCGCACGCCGATGCGGTGAAGCCACTCGAGGTCGGCGACGGCGCCCTCGGCGTCGGCGTTGCCGTCCATCCAGTGCCACCAGGCGCGGGGGCGCGCCTCGTCGGGTGGCTCGACGAATCGGATCCACAGATCGTCGGGGGAGTCATCGTGCGGCGTCGTCGTCACTGCCGAATCCTCGCATCGACGGAGGGGAGGCGGAGGATTCACCTCCTTATGCGGTCCATCCATCTGACTAATGTGCCTTTTCGACACAAGACTGCGATAGTCGAGGAACCGGCGCTCGACGCAACGGAGCGCAATGACGAAGAAGTCAGAGAGCAGATGACTGTGACCATCGAACAGGACACCACGCGGACGCTCACCGTGCCGCCTAAGGCCCGGCGAACGTCTCAGCGCCCGGTGCGCGGGGGCAAGCCGCTCATCAGCTACGGACAGTGGTGGTGGGCTCTACCCGCCATCCTTCTCGTGTTGGGTGTGCAATATGCCGCCACCCTCACCGGCGGCTTCTTCGCTTTCACGAACTGGACCGGCCTCGGCTCTTTCCAGATCACCGGCTTGGACAACTTCGCCAAGATCTTCGCCGACCCCCAGCTGCTCGGAGCGGTGTGGAACACCCTCTTCCTGGCGTTCGGTTCGGTCGTCATCACCAACATCTGCGGGCTGCTGTTCGCTCTGGCCCTCAATCGCACGCTCAAGACCCGGTACATCCTGCGGACGCTGCTGTTCATGCCGGTGGTGCTCAGTCCGCTCGCGGTGGCCTATGTCTGGAAGTTCATCTTCCAGTTCAACGGCCCGCTGAACGGCTTCCTCGGTGCGATCGGACTGGATTCGCTCCAGAAGACGTGGCTGGCCGATCCCACCTGGTCGATCTGGGCGATCCTCATCACGGTCGTCTGGCAGCAGACCGGCTTCACGATGGTGATCTACCTGGCCGGCCTCGCCTCGGTGCCGATCGAGGTCGAGGAGGCGGCCGCCCTCGACGGTGCGGGCGTCTGGGGACGCTTCTGGCACGTGGTGGCCCCCGCCATCCGTCCATCGATCGCCATCGCGACCACCCTGGGGCTGATCCAAGGGTTGAGGATCTTCGACCAGATCCTCGCCCTCACCGGGGGCGGGCCGGCCGGGGCCACCGAGACGCTGGCCACCGAGGTCTACAAGAACGCGTTCTCTCTCGGACAGTTCGGGTTCGGGTCGGCGCTCGCGCTCGTGCTCACCCTCATCATCCTGTTCTTCGCGATCGTCCAGCAGTACGTCACGCGCGACCGCGAGGTCGGGAAGGTCTCCTGATGTTCCGCTACACCAAGTTCACCGCTGTTCGCGAAGTCCTCGTCTGGGTGGTGACCCTGATCGGACTGCTGCCGTTGTACATCCTGATCACAACCTCCCTCAAGAGCGATCAGGAAGCCCTCACCTCGAGCGCGGTCGCCCCGCCCAGCGGGCTCGACTTCGGGGCGTTCATCGCGGTGCTCACCTCCACCGGGCGCAACAGCATCCCCATGAGCATCCTCAACAGCGTCATCATCACGGCCGGGTCGATCCTCGGGCTGGTGCTGTTCGGGTCGGTCGCGGCCTACGTGATCGCCCGGCGCACGCGCAGATGGACGACCATCACCTACTACCTCGTGCTCATCGCCATCATCCTGCCCGCGCAGCTCGGCACCGTGCCGCTGTACATCGGGGCGCGCACGATCGGCCTGACCGGAAACGCATTCGGCATGATCGTGCTCTGGGTCGGCATCCTCATGCCGCTGTCGGTCTTCCTCTACGCCAGCTTCTTCCGCGGGTTGTCTACGGAGTACGAAGAGGCCGCCGTGATCGACGGCGCATCCCCGGTGCAGGCCTTCTTCCGGGTGGTGCTCCCGCTCATGGCGCCCGCGACCGGAACCGTGGCGATCCTCGCCGGGCTCATCGTCTGGAACGACTTCTTCAATTCGCTGATCTTCCTCGGCGGCTCGACGACGCAGACGCTGCCGGTGGCGATGTACACCTACGTCGGCGGGCTGGTCTCGGCGTGGAACAAGATCTTCGCCGTCGTGATCATCTCGATGATCCCGATTCTGCTCTTCTACATGTTCGCCCAGAAGCGGTTCATCCAGGGCTTCGCCGGCGGTCTCAAGGGCTGAGACCCACCCCGCGGATGCCACGAGACCCGGCATCCGTCGACCGTCGCGCCCGCACATTGAAAGGACCCCCATGTACCAGCTCGCCCCCAACATCGAACTCCTCTTCACCGAGGCCGGCGACTACCACGATCGCGTGCGCGCGGCCGCGGCGGCCGGTTTCGACGCCGTCGAGATGTGGGGTCCGACCGGCGTCGACGCCCCGGCGACCCCGAAGGACCTGCCGGCGCTGAAGGCCGCGCTCGAGGAGACCGGCGTGCAGCTGACCGCGCAGCTGGCGGAGCCCCGCACGCAGTTCATGATCCCGCCGTGGGACCACTCGGAGTTCTTCCGCATGCTCGACGAGGGCGTCGCGATCGCCCGCGACCTCGGCTGCCCGCGCATCGTCGTCGGCAGCGGGACGGGGTTCGGCGGATGGAAGCGCCAGGTGCAGCTGGACAAGCTCGTCGAGATCTACCAGAAGGCCATGGCGCAGATCGACGGGTCGGGCATCACGCTCGTGCTCGAACCGGTCAATGTGCGGGTCGACCACCCCGGCTCGCTGCTGGATCGCACCGCCGAGGCCGTCTTCGTCGCGCGCGGCGTCGACTCGCCGTTCTTCGGTGTGCTGTACGACATCTACCACTCGGCCGTCGAGGGCGAGGACATGCGGGCCGAGCTCGCGAACGCCGGCGACATCGTGAAGTACGTGCAGCTCGCCGACGCCCCCGGGCGCGGTGAACCCGGCACGGGCGGGCTCGACTGGGCGGAGCGGTTCGCGCTGCTGCGCGCGAGCGGCTACGACGGGCCGGTCGGCCTGGAGTACTACCCGACCACCGCGTCCGAGGCATCCGTCGCCCACGTCGTCGAGATCGCGCGATCGGCATGAGCGGCCGGGAGTACCCCACGGCGGTCGACGTCGTCATCGTCGGCAGCGGGCCGACCGGTGCGGCCTACGCGCGGATCCTGTCGGAGCAGGCTCCCGGGGCGACGATCGTGATGTTCGAGGTCGGGCCGACGGTGTCGGACCCGCCCGGCGCGCACGTGAAGAACATCGGCGACCCGACCGCGCGTGCCCGCGCGCAACAGGCGTCGGAGGGTCCCGGCGAACGGGGCGCGAAGGTCGCGAATCCCGGAGCGGCCAAGGCAGGGGTGCGGGGCGCGCGTCCCGGGACGTTCCTGCTCGAGGACGGCTACGCCTTCCCCGGGGAGGAGGGGATGCCGGTTGCCGCGATGTCGAGCAACGTCGGCGGCATGGCCGCGCACTGGACCGGCGCCTGTCCGCGGCCCGGCGGCAGCGAGCGCATCGCGTTCGTCCCCGACATGGACGAGCTGCTCGCCGAGGGCGAGCGGCTGCTCGGCGTCACGACCGACGCCTTTGACGCGGCGCCGTTCGGTGCGATCGTGCGCGAGCGCCTGGCCGCCGCGGTCGACGAGGGTCGGAGCGCGGGGACGAAGGTGCAGCGGATGCCGCTGGCCGCGCACCGGCGCGACGACGGCCGTCTCGTGTGGTCGGGGTCGGACGTCGTCCTGGGCGAGGTGACGCGCGACAACCCTGCGTTCTCGCTGGTCGACGAGTCGCTCGTGACGTCGGTGCGGCTCGCAGAGGGACGCGCCGCCGGCGTCGTCGTGCGCGACCTGCGGACCGGTGAGGAGCACGAGGTCGCCGCGCGCGCCGTGGTCGTCGCCGCCGACGCGTTGCGCACGCCTCAGCTGCTGTGGGCCTCGGGTGTCCGCCCGGCCGCTCTCGGCCGCTACCTGAACGACCAGGCGCAGATCGTCTTCGCGTCGCGCTTGCGCGACGTCGCTCCCCTCGGCGCCGATGCCCCGTCGACGGGGCTCGCGGAGTACAGCGGGGTCAGCTGGGTGCCGTTCACCGACGACGTGCCGTTCCACGGCCAGATCATGCAACTGGACGCCTCGCCGATCCCCCTCGCCGAGGACGATCCGGTCGTCCCGGGGTCGATCGTGGGGCTCGGACTCTTCTGCGCCAAGGATCTGCGAGCCGAGGACCGCGTCGAGTTCGACGACGTGCACGTCGACGGATACGGGATGCCGGCTCCCCGCATCCACTACACCCTCACCGCCCGCGACCGAGAGGTGATCGAGCGGGCGCGACAGGAGATCGTGCGGCTCGGTGAGGCCGTGGGCGATCCGCTGGACAGCCGGCCCTTCACGCTCCCGGCGGGGTCGTCTCTGCACTATCAGGGCTCGACCCGGATGGGGCTCGAGGACGACGGCACGAGCGTGTGCGACATCGACAGTCGGGTGTGGGGCACTCCCGGCCTGTACGTCGCCGGCAACGGCGTCATCCCGACGGCGACGGCGTGCAACCCGACGCTGACGTCCGTGGCCCTGGCGGTCCGCGGAGCCCGCGCGATCGCGGCATCCCTCATCTGATCTCTTGCTTATGCAGGAATCCGACAATAGAGTGTAGAAATCCAGACAAAGAGGTCAGCGGCTTCGGCCGCACCGACGAGGAGGTCCCGGTGATCCCGGATCGCATCATCGAGCAGGGCACGCTGCAGGCGCGCGACGGACGGGCGGCGGTCGAGGTGCGCCTGCCCTGGTACCGGGCGCTGCCGGCATCCTGCATCTCCGGAGCGAAGCTCACCATCGACGGCGTCGAGGCACCGGCCGACTCGCTGCGGTGGCAGATGAACGGCGTGGAGTCCACGTTCGCCGACATGAAGGGCGACACCGACCAGTGGTGGTTCCCCACCGACTCGGCCGTGCTGTCGGGCGAGCTGGCGGTCGACGGCGGCGGTGAGCACGAGGTGCGCGTCGACCTGGAGCTCTACATCCCGTACATCATCATCGCCGACGACCAGGTGCTCCACATCGAGGAGCACGACACGAAGAACATGGAGGTCGTGGCATGACCGAGACGAAGGGCACGCCCATCCAGGGGGTGACGCTGTACAGCTTCACCCGCGCGTTCCACGGCCGCGAGTACGACCTCGACCAGCTCATCCGCAAGACCGCGGCCGAGGGCTTCGGGCCGGGGCTCGAGATCATCGGGTTCTCGAGCTTCCGCGGATTCCCCGAGATCGACGACCACTTCGCCGGCCGCTTCTCGGATCTCGTCGACGAGGTGGGGCTCGTGCGCACCTCGCTCGCCGTGAACGCCGACATCGGCCTGCGTCCCGACGCGCTCATGGACCAGGACGAGCTCATCGCCTACATGCGCAAGCAGATCGCGGCGGCGGCGAAGCTCGGCTTCCCGATCGCGCGCGTGCAGATCTCGCTCACGCCCGACTCGATGGAAGCGCTCGCCCCCATCGCCGAAGAGTACGGCGTCACCCTCGCGCTCGAAGTGCACGCCGACCAGTACGCCTCGCACCCGCGCATCCTGGCGCTCCGCGACCGCTACGAGAAGGTCGGCTCGCCCTTCCTCGGCTTCACGATGGACTGGGGTGCCACCGTCACCGGCTTCGCCCCGTCGCTCATCGAGGCGTACCGCCGCCGGGGAGCGTCCGAGGAGCTGCTCTCGGCCGTCGTCGCGCTGTGGGACGAGTACTACGAGCAGGGCCCGCCCGCCGATCAGGCCGAACACGGGAAGCGCTTCGGACGGTTCATCGGTCTCGGTCACCAGTACGGCCGGCCCGACCTCGGCATCGACTTCGGCATCAACGGCACGGGACTGTTCGGCCCCGCGCGCGTGGACGACTGGCTCGAGATCCTGCCGTGGGTGCGGCACGTGCACGGCAAGTTCTTCGGCATCGACGAGAACGGCGACGAGCCCTCGGTGCCCGTGGCCGACCTCATCACGCTGCTCGTCGACAACGGCTACAGCGGTGCCGTCTCCAGCGAGTACGAGGGTTGGCACTGGAACCACTGGCAGAGCCCCTTCGAGATCATCCGCGGCGAACAGGCCCTCCAGCGGGCGGCGGCCGAGAAGGCCGGCTCCCGCATGATCACGGATGCCGCGGAAGCCCGCCGCGTCCTGGACACCCATCTCGCGCACGCCGTGCGTGCCGGAAAGGACAATCGTCATGAGTGACGGCATCGCCGGGACCGGCATCAAGCTCGGGACCACCCTGTACTCGATGACCAGCGAGTTCGCGGCCGGTCAGTACACGCCCGAGACCCTCATCCGGGAGGTGCACGACCAGGGCATCGGCCCGGGCGTCGAGTTCAACTTCGCGCAGTTGCTGCGCTCGTACCCCGACGTCGACGCCGACTTCGTGACGCTGTGGTTCGACTCGCTCGAGAAGTACGGCCTCGAGGCCAGCGCCGTCGGGACGAACCTCGACATGGGGCGGCGCAAGGACCGCGACATGACGCCCGACGAAGAGCACGAGTTCCTCGCCCGGCAGCTGAAGGCCGCGCACACGCTCGGCTTCACGAAGATCGTGATCCGGTCCCACGGCAAGGAACTGCTGCGCAGTCTGCTCCCGCTGGCCGAGAAGTACGACCAGAAGCTCGGCTACGAGATCCACGCTCCCTCGGGTCCCAACGACCCCAAGGTCGTGGAGATGCGGGAGATGTACGACGAACTGCAGTCCGACCGCCTCGGGTTCACCGCCGATTTCTCCTCGACGATGCACTCCCTCTCGCCGACGCTGCTGCGCACGCTCGGCCAGATGGGCATGGACGAGAAGCACTTCCCGGTGATGGAGGAGATCTGGCACGAGCCGACGCCGATGCACGTGCGCAACCAGAAGTTCGAGGACTACCTCTCGGGCGAGGGCGTCGACTTCCTCCGCTTCGGCCCGTTCACGCGCCTGGCGTTCAACATGCACGGACTCGTCCCGCCGGAGGAGTGGCTGGACATCATGCCGCAGATCTTCCACGTGCACGCGAAGTTCTACGACATCGGTGCCGACGGGCAGGAACCCGCGATGGATATCCCGCGCATCGTGCGGCAGTTCGTCGAGGGGGGCTACGAGGGCTACCTCTCCAGCGAATGGGAGGGACACGCGTTCAGCGACCTCGGCGAGAGCGACCCGATCGACCTCGTCAAGAAGCAGCACGCGCTCATGCGTCAGGCCATCGAGGATGCCGTCCGGGTGGGGAGCCCCGCATGACACGGGACACCGCCGCCGAGGCATCCGTCTCCGAGCTCGTCGCCGAGGTCGCCCGTCTGCGCGCACAGGTCGAGGCCGCGCAGCGGCTGGCGCAGCGCGCCGAGGACCGCGGTCAGGTCGAGAACCTCTTCAACCGATACATGTACCTGCACAACGCCTTCGAGGACGAGCAGATCATCCCGCTGTGGGTGAAGGAGGGCACCGAGGGCATTCGCGCGAGATACACCAACGCCGGTCAGTACACGACGTGGCAGAGCGTCACCGATTACCACCGCGGTCGCCCCCACCCCGAGGGCAAGCTCATCCTCCACGCGACGAACACCCCCGTGATCGAGGTCGCCGCCGACGGCAAGACCGCCAAGGGCGTCTGGATGATGGCGGGCACCGAATCGGGTCTGACCGACCCGACCGTGGCCGAGGCGTTCCCCGACATGTACTCGCCCGACGAGGTGCTGGGCAAGAAGGTGTGGGCCCACTGGGTCTGGTGCAAGTACGCCATCGACTTCCTCAAGCAGGACGGCGAGTGGAAGTTCTGGACCTTCCGCTGCTACGAGCTGGCCCGCGCGCCCTTCGAGGAGAACTGGGTGAGCTTCGGCCTGAAGAACCAGGGCGCCTTCGACCTCGACCTCATGTACTTCGGCGACGACGGCACGCCCGTCTTCATGCCCCCGGCCGATGAGCCCGTTCCGGCGAAGAACCACCCGTACAGCCCGCAGACCACGCAGAAGCTCGAGCCGGTGCCGCCCGTCGCCCACGAGCACTTCACCGACACGTTCGCCTAGGAGAGACCCATGGCCACCCACAACTCGCTCTTCTCCGAGAAGGACGTCCGTCGCACCGACGACGGGCTCGCCGTCTCGCTCCAGCTGCCCTGGTACCGCAGCCTGTGGCTGTCGGCCGTCGACGGGGTCGCGGCCACCGTGAACGGGGTCGCCGTTCCCACCGACGACCTCCGCTTCGCGCTCGAGGGGCGCGAGTATCGCGTCGAGGAGCTGCCCGAGCAGTCCGACACGCTCTGGTTCGTCGCCGACCGGCCCGACGTGCTCATCCACCTCGACACCCCGCCCGCGGCGGGGGAGAAGGTGACGGTCGAGGTCGTCCTCACGATGCGTCTTCTCTACATGCAGATCATGCCCGGCGTCGACGGCGGCCCCGGTCGGTACGTCACCAACCGCGTCCCGGTCGAGCGCGAACTGGTGCTGGCATGACCAGTCCCCGACCGCTCCGCGTCGCCATGATCGGCTACGGCTTCATGGGGGCGGCGCACTCGGTCGGTTGGCGCCAGGCGCCGCGGGTGTTCGACCTCCCGCGCGCGGTCGAGCTGGCCGTCGTGGTGGGCCGGAACGCGGATGCCGTGGCATCCGCCGCCGTGCAATGGGGGTGGGCGGAGTCGTCCACCGATTGGCGCGAGGTGATCGCGCGCGACGACATCGACGTCGTCGACATCGTCACCCCGGGGGACTCGCACGCCGAGATCGCGATCGCGGCGCTGGAGGCGGGCAAGCACGTGCTGTGCGAGAAGCCGCTCGCCAACACCGTCGCGGAGGCCGAGGCCATGGCGACCGCCGCTGAACGGGCGCGGGGGCGCGGCATCCGGTCGATGGTGGGATTCACGTACCGCCGCGTGCCGGCGGTGACCCTGATGCGCGACATGATCGCCGAGGGCGCGGTCGGCACCGTGCAGCAGGTGCGTGCGGCGTATCGGCAGGACTGGCTCGTCGACCCCGGGATGCCGCTGGCCTGGCGCCTGCAGAAGGAGCACGCCGGATCGGGGGCTCTCGGCGACATCGGTGCGCACATCATCGACATGGCGCAGTTCGTCACGGGCCTGGGCGTCGACCGCGTCTCGGGGATCCTGGAGACGATCGTGAAGCAGCGGCCGTTGCAGGCCGCCGGGTCGGGGCTGTCGGGGTCGGCCGGCGAGGGCGTCGGCGACGTCACGGTCGACGACGCCGCGATCTTCACCGGGCATCTGGCGAACGGGGCGCTCGCGTCGTTCGAGGCGACGCGCTTCGCCACGGGCCGCAAGAACGCCCTCACGATCGAGGTGTCGGGCGATCGGGGCGCGCTCGCGTTCGACCTGGAAGACCTCAACAGCCTGCGGTTCTACGACCGCACGGCTCCCGAGGGACGCCAGGGGTTCACGCAGATCCTCGTCACCGAGCCTGTGCACCCGTACGTGTCGGCGTGGTGGCCCGCCGGTCACCTGCTCGGCTACGAGCACGGCTTCACCCATCAGGTGGTCGACCTCGTCGGCGCGATCGACGCCGGCACCGACCCGCACCCCTCGTTCGCGGAGGGCCTCGCCGTGCAGCGGGTGCTCGACGCGGTCGAGCGCAGTTCGGCACGCGAGTCCGCGTGGACGAGCGTCGCATCCTCCCTTCCCGCTTGAAAGGTCTCGTCATGGCACGCCCGATCACCCTGTTCACCGGCCAGTGGGCCGACCTGCCGTTCGAAGAGGTCGCGCGCCTCGCAGGCGAGTGGGGCTATGACGGCCTCGAGATCGCCTGCTGGGGCGACCACATCGACGTCTCCCGCTGGGACGACGCCGACTACGTGCAGTCGCGGCTCGACATCCTCGAGCGCCACGGTCTGAAGGTCTGGACGATCGCGAACCACCTCGTCGGGCAGGCCGTGTGCGACGACCCCATCGACGAGCGGCACCACGACATCGTGCCCGCGCGGGTGTGGGGCGACGGGGATGCCGAGGGCGTGCGGCAGCGCGCGGCCGAAGACCTCAAGAACACGGCGCGTTTCGCCGCGAAGCTCGGCGTGACGACGGTCACCGGGTTCACCGGGTCGAGCATCTGGAAGTACGTCGCGATGTTCCCGCCCGCCTCGGAGGCGATGATCGAGGCCGGATACCGCGACTTCGCCGACCGGTGGAACCCCATCCTCGACGTCTTCGACGAGGTGGGCGTGCGCTTCGCCCTCGAGGTGCACCCGTCCGAGATCGCCTACGACTACTGGACCGCGAAGAAGACCCTCGAGGCGATCGGGCACCGCCCGAGCTTCGGGTTCAACTTCGACCCGTCGCACTTCGTCTGGCAGCAGCTGGACTCGGTGGCGTTCGTCCTGGACTACGCGGACCACATCTTCCACGTCCACTGCAAGGAGTCGGTGACCAACCTCGACGGCCGCAACGGTGTGCTCGGCTCGCACCTGTCGTGGGACAACCCTCGCCGCGGATGGACGTTCGTCTCGACCGGTCACGGCGCCGTGCCCTGGGAGCCGCTGTTCCGGGCGCTCAACGCGATCGGCTACGACGGTCCGACGAGCGTGGAGTGGGAGGACGCCGGCATGGACCGGCTCGTCGGCGGCCCGGAGGCGCTCGCGTTCGTGCGCAAGCTCGGCGAGATCACCCCGCCGCACCAGCTCTTCGACGCGGCGTTCAGCTCGAAGGGCTGAGCGGGTGCTCCACGTCCTCATCCTGTCGGGGCACATGACCTCGGAGCACGACAACGCGCACCGGAGCTTCCGCCTGCACAATCAGTGGATCACGACGCTGCTCGAGGACACCGGGCGGTTCACCGTCCGCGTCGTCGAAGACCCGCGCGGCCTCCCCGCGGCCGTCATCGACAAGTACGACGTGCTCATCGTGGTCTTCGAGGGCCGCGACGGCTACCACGACATGGCGACCGGATTCGGAGCCGAAACGGATGCCGCGATCCTCCGGTTCGTGCACGACGACGGCAAGGGGATCGTGTGGTTCCACGGGTCCGCCGCCCAGGAGGACCGCTGGGGCTATCCCGAGGAGTACAACGTCATGCGCGGCGCGAAGCTCAGCGCGTGGGAGACCGGGTTGCGTCCGCGCCCGTGGGGCGAGGCGCTCCTGCGGACGACCGAGCCGCGGCATCCGATCACCGAGGGCATCACCGCGACGTGGACCGTCACGGGCGACGACATCCTCGTCGGCGTGCAGATGTACGACGGCGCCCGGGTGCTGTTGACGACCTTCGACGACCTCGAGGCGTACGAGAAGGCCCCCATGTGGCCCATGTCGCACTACCCCGTCGACATCCCCGAGGGAGGGATCGCGGCGCTGCCGGGCATCAACACCGACCAGCCGCTCGCGTGGATCAACGAGTACGGCGCCGGCCGGTCGTTCACGATCACGATCGGGCACGACATCGACACGTTCCGGCGGATCGAGTTCATCCGCATGTTCCCGCGCGGGGTGGAGTGGGCGGCGACGGGCGAGGTGACGCTCACCGGTCCCGACCGCCGCGGCGACCGCCGCATCACCCCCTGGCCGTACTACAACGGCGAGGGGTGAGGCGCGGCGCCGTCTCCGCGTGGGGACGGCGCCTGTTTCGGTGACGCGACGGCCGCCTCCTCCAGCGCGGATCGCGCGAGCGCGAGGTGGCGGCCCGTGACCGCCCACGGGTCGTCGGCGAGCCATTCCTGCCCGCCCCATTCGCTGCAGAGCGTTCCGGCGTACTCGGTGGTGCGCAGCACGGTGCCCAGGTCGCGGATCGGGCGGGTGATCCGCCCGTCGGTGTCGTCGAGGTCCCAGAACTTCATGTGGATCCCGCCCAACAGGGGCAGTACGGATGCCACGTCGGCGACCTCCGAGCGCCCGAAGCGCACGAGGAGGTTCATGTAGAGCGTGTGCACCGGCCCCGGCACGCGGCCGGACCGCAGATGGTCGACCACCGCGGCGTGCGTGTCGGGCTCGCGCCAGTGGTCGGTGAGGAGGGCCACCAGCGCCGGGTCGATCCGTCCCCGCGCGAGCTCGTCGAGGTAAGTCACGGGCAGCGCCGGCATCAGCATGCTGATATCCAGCAGCAGGCGTACGCGAGGGGTGTCGAGCGCCGCGATGCGGGCGTACGCGTCGGGCACCGCCGCCGGCGTCTGGTGCCCCTGCGCTTCTTCATAGAGCACGAGGTCGAGGTCGTCGAGCAGGGGGACGAGGCGTTCGAGCAGCGCCCCGGCCTGGCCGATCGGGAGCCGCACGCCCGCGGCGCCGAGGGCCGCCGACGTGCGCAGCTGCGGTTCGAGGAACGCCAGGCGCTCGTCGTCGCTGCGGCGACGGCGGCCATCCCACTCGTCGATGCTCACTCCGACGATGCTCACGCGTCCACCCGCCGCGGCGAGGCGTTCGCGGAGCTCCCGCGCCTCGTCCGGGGTCGCCTCGGGGTACCCGCGCCACAGCTGGCCCAGCTCGACCTCGATCTCGGATGCGATCCCGCGGTGGACGAGCGAGAGCGCGAGATCCGGGGCGGTGCGTTCCGCGCGGATGACCTCGGGGGTCACGTTGAACGCGCTGGCCGAGAAGCGCCAGGTCGCGGGCAGGCCGGTCACGCGGCGATCCCGACATCGAGCGAGACCGACGGCGACGATGCGTCGGCGACGAGAGGGCGCGCGCATCGGAACGGCAGCTCGAGCGGCCCGTCCGGACCGCCGTCCAGGTACGGGATCGCGAGCCGGAACGACACCGACACCTCGTGGACGCCGGGGGTCGCGGCATCCGTCACGCGCAGGACGACGCGGTCCTGGAGGTACCACCACCGGGTCTCGGTTGCGAGATCGTCGGGATCGATGACGCGGTCGCCGACCACCACCCGGCAGGGCACCGGCCGATCGTCGATGCGGACCGCGGGCTCGACGAGGCTCGAGAGGGGGAGGGAGCGGATCCACGGGAGCGACAGCCGGACGGCGTACCCGTCGGACACGGTCTGCAGCGCATCGTCGCGCAGCGGGGTCAGGGCCATAAGTCCTGAAGCTACCGACTAATGTCGTATTTGGGAAGAAGTGGCTCTCACGCGGAAAGCGCTTCGCCCCGGATCGCCGCGAGGGTCGGGCGCCCCTCGGCGAACCAGCGGGGGAACACGACCTCGAACAGCTGCTCGCGGGCCAGGTCCACTCCTCCGCGCACCGGCTCCCGTGCGTCGTTGACGCTCGTGGAGATCGACAGGTCGCGCGTGGCCAGGGGGAGCGACAGCTCGTAGACGCGGTGGCGCACCTCGGCCAGGAACAGCTCGCCGGCTGCCGCGACCGCGCCGCCGACGATGATGACGCCGGGGTTGAACATGTTCACCAGCGCCGCGACCGCCTCGCCGACCTGGCGGGCCGAGGCCTGCACCAGCGAGATCGCGAGCGCGTCGCCGCGCTCGGCGGCGCGGGAGATGTCCTCGGGGGCGAGCACCGCGCCGGAGGCGATGATCTCGGCGATCGCTCCCGTGCCGCCGGCGGTCACCGCTTCGTGGGCATCACGCACCAGAGCCCAGCCGCCGGCCACGGCTTCGAGGCATCCGATCTTCCCGCACCGGCACTGCTGCTGCGCACCCGGGACGCGGACGTGTCCCACGTCGCCCGCGGCGCCGTTGGCTCCGCGGTGCAGTCGACCGCGCGAGACGAGCCCGGCGCCGATACCCGTGCCCACCTTGCAATAGATGAGGTCGGGGTGGTCGTCGCGGCGCCGTGCGCGTTCCCCCGCGGCGAGCAGGTTGACGTCGTTGTCGACCCACACGGGCGCGTCGTACCGCTGCTCGAAGTGCGAACGCACGTCGTAGTTGTTCCATCCGGGCATGATGGGCGGCGCCACCGGCCGCCCGGTCTCGAAGTCGACGGGGCCGGGCAGGCCCACCACGATCGCCCAGACCGACGGGTCTCCGTCCGCGGCGAGCAGGTCGTCGACCATGGCCGTCGCGGTCGCGAGCGTCGGCTCCGGACCGCGGGCGATGTCCCACTCCCGGTGGGCCTCGGCGAGGATCTCGCCGTCGAGGTCGGTGACGCCGACGTGGATGTGGAGGCCGCCGAGCGCGCACACCACGATCCGACCGCGTTCGGCGCGGAAACGCAGGGTGCGGGGCGCTCGCCCCCCGGAGGAGGGGGCGTACTCCGCGTCTTCCAGGAAGCCCATCGCGATGGCGCGATCGACGCGCTGGGTCACGACGCCGCGCCCGAGGCCGGTCACGCGGCCGATGTCGGGACGGGTGACCGCCTCGCCGAGACGGACCATGTTGACGATCCGGAGCATGCTGGTGACCTCGTCGGTCTGAGCCCCGAATCGAAGGGTGGAGTCGTTGGCCATGCTCGATCTTCACATAAGCCCGCGCACCGACTCCTGGTTTCGCCGCATCTATGGTTCATTAGTCTCGAACTTCAGCGTGATTCGAGCTGAAGTGACGCGAGGGAGCGACATGACCTGGGGTGTGGGCATCATCGGGGCGGGGCCGGGCGTCGCGGCGCTGCACGCGCCCACCCTCGCGCGGACCGGGGGCGACTTCCGGCTGGTGCACGTCGGCGACGGGGGGAGCGGCCGCGCGGCCGTGATCGCCGAGCGTTTCGGGGCCCGCGCCTCGACCGGTGTCGATCAGCTGCTCGACGACCCCGAGGTCGAGGTCGTCGCGGTGTGCAGCCCGCCCGACCAGCACGCGGCGCACGTGCGCGCGAGCCTCGCGGCCGGCCGTCGGGCGATCTTCTGCGAGAAACCCCTGGCCACCACGTCGGCCGACGCCGAGCGGATCGTGTCCGAGTGCGCCGCCGCGGGCGCGCTGCTCGTCGTCGGCACCAACCACCTCTTCGACCCCGCGTGGTCACGGGCCACCCGACACCTCCACGCCACGCGGGACCGCGTCGTCTCGGTATCGGTCACGCTGTCGCTGGCTCCCAACGGCCGCTATCACGAGCTCGTCACGGGTGCGCCGCTGCCGGCGGCACCGGGCCCGGCCCGACCGGCGCTCGATCTCACCGACCCGGAACAGTGCGCCGCCATCGTCCGTCACCTCGTCGTGGGGCTGGCCGTCCACGACCTCCCGCTCGTGCGCGATCTCGTGCCGGACGCGACCGAGGTCGTGTGGGCACGCGCGATCCCCCCGGTCGGCTTCGACCTCGCCCTGCGGGCGCCCGAGGCGCTCGTGCGCTTCACCGTCGTGATGGCGCCCGAGGGGGCGGATTCGCTCTGGCGCGTGAACGTCGCGACCGATCGGGCGCGGATCGACGTGGACTTCCCGCCGCCGTTCGTGCACGCGGGCAGCGCGCGCACGTCGGTGCGCGACGGTCGGGGCGTGCAGACGACGTACCCGATCGACCGGCGCGACGGCTACGACGCCGAGTGGCGCGCGCTCGCCGCGATGCTGCGCGGAGAGACGGCGATGGAGTACGACGAGTTACGGGCCGACGCCCTGTTCGTCATCGCCGTCGCCGACGGTGCCGCCACGGCGGTGCGGACGGCGGGTGCACGATGAGCGCGTGGCCGGTGGCGACCGACCTCGCGCCCTACCGCGCGGCGGTGGCCGAGCTGGCCCCGCTCGTGCGCATCGCCGAAGCTGACGGGGTGGGCGCCCTGCGCGTCATCGACGGGCGCGGTGCCTGGTGGGACCGCCTGGAGCGCATGGCCGATGCGCCCGGCATCGTGGTCGACGAGCCGCAGCCCGCGCCCGCGGCCGCCCACGCGCGGGTGCAGAAGCTGGCCGTACCCGTCGTGATCGCGCGACGGCGGCTGCGCGCCGATGTCGTGGCGGATGCACGTCCGCCCGTGGCTCCGACGCACGTCACGGTCGACGCGTGGGGCGCGCCGTCCGAGGCGTCCGCGCTGCTCCGCGACGCGGTCGGCTGGGCGCGCGTGCTCGCGGGCGGGCCGCTCGAGGTCGTTGCGCGGGCGGAGACCCCGGTCGCGGACGTGCGTGCGCTCGCGGGCCCCGGGGTCGGGGTCAGTGTCACGCGCAGCGTCGGCGGGGCGGGTGTCGGGGACGCGCTCACGGCTCTGACGCTCGGGCCCCGACGCGTCGAGGTGCGCGTGGACTCCGCTGCCGCGACCATCGAGGTGGTCCACGAGGATGCCGCGGGCCGTGTCGTCCTCGCACCGCGGCGTGAGGCCGCCGAACGTCTCGCGCTCCGACGTCTCCTGGAGGCGCTGCGCGCGGGGGAACGGCTCACCGACCTCGAGGATCTGCGCCGAGATGACGCGATCGCCTCGATGACATAAGCCCGGTCGATACTCGGCATCCACAGGATCGGCTTCCCTGATACCGACTTCGGTCGGATAGTGGAAGAAGAGTCGGAACGGCCCGATTCCCCGAAAGGATCGAAGATGATCAAGCTTCTCTCGCACCTGTCTTACGTCGCGATCACGACGCCCGACGTCGATGCCTCGGTGGACTTCTACGTCACACAGGTGGGCCTGACCGAGGTCGCGCGCGAGGACGACCGTGTCTACCTGCGCTGCTGGGGCGACTACTACGCCTACTCCGTCGTCGTGGTCCGCGGCCACGAGCCGGCCCTCGAGACCATGGCCTGGCGCACCTCGTCGGCCGAGGCGCTCGCCGAGGCCGCGAAGCGCGTCGAGGCCACCGGCATCCAGGGCGAGTGGTTCGAGGGCCGCGGCATCGGGCGGGCTTACCGCTTCACCGGGCCGTTCGGCCACAACATGACGCTGCACTGGGACGTCGAGCGCCACGGCGCCGAGCCGCACACCGCGTCGATCTTCCCCGACCGCCCCGAGAAGCGCAGCTCCGTCGCCGGGGCGCCGCGTCAGCTCGACCACGTCACCGTCGCCACGAGCGACGTCGACGCGTTCGTGCAGTGGTACGTCGACACGCTCGGCTTCCGCTTCATGGCCCGCACCGTGCTCGACGAGGCGCCGATCTCGGTGTTCTCGGTGCTCACGACGAACGAGAAGTCGCACGACCTCGGCGTCGTGCTCGACGGCTCCACGCGCGCCGGTCGCATCAACCACTACGCGTTCTGGGTCGACACTCGCGAAGAGCTCCTCATCGCCGCCGACACCCTGATGGAGAACGGCATCCCGATCGAGTACGGCCCCAACATCCACGGCATCGGCGAGCAGACCTTCCTGTACTACCGCGAGCCCTCGACGCTGCGCATCGAGCTGAACACCGGCGGCTACCGCAACTACGTCCCCGACTGGGAGGCGAACACCTGGAAGCCGTCGCTCGGGTCGAACAACATGTACCGCAACGGTGCCATGCCGATGTCGATGACCGAGTCGTTCCCGCCGGCTGACGGCCCCAGCGCCACCGAAGAGGGCGTGCCCGACGAGATCAAGGACGCGCTGCTCAACCCGTACGCCGTTCAGGGTCGGGGCTGACGATGACGACCGCCCCCTTCGCCCTCGCGAGATTCCGGGACGGGGATGCCGTGCGCATCGGCCTCGTGGCCGGCGACCGCATCCGCGCGCTCTCCGACGGCGAGCTCGGGGGCGGTCTGAACGCCTTCCTCGCCGACCCCGACTGGGATCGGCTGGAAGCCCTGATCGAGGCGCCGGGGGAGTGGCATCCGCTCTCGGAGGTCACTCTCACGGCGCCCGTCGAGCCGCGGCAGGTGCTGCAGACCGGTGCCAACTACCGGCAGCACGTCATCGAGCTCGTGGCCGCGGGGCTGACGCAGAACACCGACCGCAGCCCCGAGGAGGCGCGCGCGTTCGCCGCGGACATGATGGACGAGCGCGCTCGCAGTGGCGAGCCGTACTTCTTCGTCGGTCTTCCCGCGTGCGTCGTCGGCGACGACGTCCCGCTCGTCCTGCCCGCGTACAGCGAGGTGCACGACTGGGAGCTCGAGCTCGCCGTTGTGATCGGACGCGAGGCGTTCCGCGTCTCGCGCGAGGACGCCCTCGACCACGTCGCCGGCTACACGATCGTCAACGACATCACCACGCGCGATCTCGTGTTCCGCAAGGACATGAAGGAGATCGGCACCGACTGGTACCGCGCCAAGAACGCTCCCGGGTTCCTGCCGACGGGACCGCTCCTCGTGCCGGCGCGGTTCGTCGACCCCGCGGACACCCCCATGCGCCTCGAGCTGAACGGTCAGGTGATGCAGGATGCCACCACCTCCGACCTGCTCTTCGACGTGCCCGCGCTGGTGTCGGCGGCATCCCAGACCCACCCGTTGCTGCCGGGGGACCTGCTGCTGACCGGCAGCCCCGCCGGCAACGGACAGCACTGGAAGAGGTTCCTGCGCGACGGCGACGTCATGACCGGGACGATCGGCGCGCTCGGAACGCAGACGGTGCGCTGCGTCGCGGAGGCGGCGGAGTGAGCGCACTCTCGGAAGACCCCCGCGACCTCGACCGGCAGAACCCCGAGGCCGAGATCGCGGCGCGCGCCCAGGCTTACCGGAATTGGGGGCGGTGGGGACAGGGCGATGTTCTGGGCACGCTCAACTTCATCGACACCGAGAAGCGTCGCGCGGCTGCCGCGCTCGTGCGCGAGGGGGTCTCGATCTCGCTCTCGCAGCGCTTCGACACCGACGGTCCGCAGAAGGGCTGGCGGCGGCGCACCAATCCCGTGCACACGATGACCGACACGGGGACGGATGCCGAGCGCGGCAACCAGGGCTTCCCGCACGGCATCGGCGGCGCCGACGACGTCATCGCGATGCCGCTCCAGTGCTCCACGCAGTGGGACGGCCTCGGGCACATCTTCGATCACGGCTTCGCCTGGAACGGCCGCCGAGCGGGCGACGTGGTCACGAGCGACGGCGACCTGGTCACGGGCATCGAGCACGCCGCCGACGTCATCGTCTCGCGCGGAGTGCTGCTCGACCTCGGTCGGCACCTCGCCTCCGACACGGCCGAGCTCGCCGACGGCTACGCCATCACCGCCGCCGACCTCGACGCGTGCGCCGCGGCACAGGGCGTCGTCGTCGGGCGCGGCGACATCGTGCTCGTTCGCACCGGACAGTTCACGCGCGTGCAGCGCGAGGGGTGGGGCGACTACGCCGGCGGCCCCGCGCCGGGACTGTCGCTGACCACGGCGGGGTGGCTGCACCGCACCGAGATCGCCGCGATCGCGACCGACACGTGGGGCTTCGAGGTGCGGCCGAACGAGTTCGACGTTCCCGCCTTCCAGCCTCTCCACCAGGTCGTCATCCCGAACATCGGACTCACGATCGGCGAGATGTGGAACCTCGACGCTCTGGCCGAAGCGTGCGCGTCTGCGGGACGCTGGGAGTTCCTCCTGTCGGCCCCGCCCCTCCCGATCACCGGCGCCGTGGGATCACCCGTGAATCCCGTCGCCCTGCTGTAAGCCTGATCCCCGTCGAAAGAACAGAGAGGTTCTGACATGACCGCCGTCCAACGAGTCGCCATCGCCGGCGCCGGCGTCGCCGGCCTGGCATCCGCCATCTTCCTCGCCCGGGCCGGAGTCGACGTCGACGTCTTCGACGCCCAGCCGTCGCTGCCCACCCGCGGTTCGGGCATCACCCTGCAGGGCAACGCGCTGCGCGTCTTCGACGAGCTCGGTGTGTGGGACGAGGTCGCGGCCGCCGGCAAGCCCTTCGAGGGCTTGAACTTGCGTGCCCCGGGGCCGGGTGCTCCGATCGTCGCGGCGCTGCCCGACGTGAAGACCGGTGGCCCCGACTACCCCTCGACCATGGGCATGTCCCGCCCCGACCTGGCGCGGATCCTCCTCGCCGCCGCCGAGACGAACGGCGCGCACGTGCACTTCGGGCGTCGCGTCACCGGCCTCACGCAGTCCGCCGACGCCGTGGACGTCGAGATCGACGGCGAACCGTTCGGCACGTACGACCTGCTGATCGGCGCGGACGGCCTGCACTCCACGGTGCGCGAGCTCATCGGTATCCAGGTGGCGCCCGAACAGACCGGGATGGGCATCTGGCGCACGTTCGTCTCGCTCCCCGCCGACGTCGACCGCAGCGAGCTGTACTACGGCGGACCCATGTACATCGCCGGCTACACCCCCACCGGCGACGACACGATGTACGCGTTCCTGGTCGAGAAGGCCGAGGACCGCTCCCGCGTCTCGCCCGAAGACGCCCGCCGCATCATGGTCGAGCAGTCGCGCGCCTACGACGGACCGTGGAACTCCATCCGCGCCGACATCGAAGCCGGCGCGGATGCGAACTACACGTGGTTCACGCGGCACCTCGTGGACGCGCCGTGGAACCGCGGCCGCGCCGTCGTCATCGGCGACGCCGCGCACAGCTGCCCGCCCACGATCGCCCAGGGCGCAGCGCAGGGGCTCGAGGATGCCGCCGTCCTCACCGAGCTGCTCGTGAACCGGGATGCCGTGGACCCGGCGCTGTGGGACGAGTTCCACGACCGCCGCATCGCGCGGGCGAGCGCCATCGTCGATGCCTCGGTCCAGCTCGGGCAGTGGCAGCTCGACGGCGTCCGCGACGCCGACATGGGCGGCTTGATGTTCCGCGTCGCACAGCTCACGGCGGTCCGCGCGTGAGCGAGGTCGTCGACGTCCACGCCCACCTGCTGATGCCGGGGCTGCACGCCGAGGTCGAGCGGCGCGTGCCCGACGAGGTGCAGGCCGCGGCCGATCTCGAGCTGCGCCGTAACGGCTTGGCGAGCATGCAGGCGTCCGGGCGCATGATCGGGGAGCGCTTCCCGCGCTTGACCTACATCGCCGCGCGCCTCGCCGCCATGGACGCGCAGGGGGTGGACCGGCAGTGGGTCAGTCCGTCGCCGAACCACTTCTACCCGTGGGCCGGCGAGGGCCTCGCGACGTGGGCGTCGAGCGAGGCGAACCGTCTCATCGCCGCGCACGTCGCTCAGGCGCCGGATCGCCTGGTCGGTCTCGGGGTGGTGCCGCTGCAGCACCCGCACCTCGCCGTCGACGCGCTCGACGATGCGGTGCTCGGTCGCGGGCTCGCCGGAGTCGAGATCTCGTCGTTCGCCGGCGATGTCGAGCTCAGCGACGAGCGCCTGGAGCCGTTCTGGGCCCGCGCCGCCGAGCTCCGCGCCGTGGTGTTCCTGCACCCGTTCGGCTGCTCGCTCGACGAGCGACTGGACCGGTTCTACCTCTCCAACACGGTCGGGCAGCCCGTCGAGAACGCCGTGGCGCTGTCGCACCTCATCTTCGCGGGCGTGCTCGATCGGCATCCGGAGCTGCGCCTGGTCGCGGCGCACGGCGGTGGGTACCTGCCCACGGCGATCGGGCGTTCCGACCGCGCGTGGCGGGTGCGGCCCGAAGCGCACGCGTGCGCCGAGGCCCCCTCGACGTACCTGTCGAAGCTGTGGTTCGACACCGTGGTCCACGACGAGCGGGCGCTGCGCTGGCTCGTCGAGGCCGCCGGGGCCGATCGGGTGCTGCTGGGCAGTGACTTCCCGTTCGACATGGGGCTCGACGACCCGGCCGCGTTCGTGCGCGGATCGGGGCTGCCCGACGCCGACGTCGCGGCGATCCTCGGGGCCAACGCCGAGGCGCTGCTGCGCACGCGGGTGCGCGCGTGAGGATCGCGCGGTGGGTCGACGGTGCCGATATCGGTGAGGGATTCGTCGACGGAGAGTCGGTGATCCCGTTCCCCGACGGGCTGCGCGTGGCGGAGGTGCTCGCGCAGGGGCTGGCTTCGGCGCGGGCGTTGTTCGCGCGGCGCGACACGGCGACGGCGCGGTCGTTGGCCGAGGTGCGGCTGCTCGCCCCGCTCGTGCCGGCCTCGATCCGTGACTTCGTCGCGTTCGAGGAGCACGTCGAGGGCGTGAGCGCGTCGGTCGACGGCAAGAGCGAGGTCGTGCCGGAGTGGTACGAGGCTCCGACGTTCTACTTCACCAACCCGCACACCGTGTGCGCGACGGGCGACATCGTCGCGATCCCCGAGACGCAGCGTCTCGACGTCGAACTGGAGCTGGCTGTGGTGATCGGCGGCGTGCCCGGCTCCGAGGGCGAGAACCTGGATGCCGCGTCCGCCACGGCCCACATCTTCGGGTACACCGTGATGAACGACTGGTCGGCACGTGACCTGCAGTCGCGCGAGATGAAGGTGCGGCTGGGGCCGGCGAAGGGCAAGGACTTCGCCATGACGCTCGGTCCGTGGATCGTCACGGCCGACGAGCTCGAACCGTTCCTCGACGCCGACGGTTTCCTGGCGGTGCGCGCCGAGCTGTTCATCAACGGCGAGCAGGTCGGCGCCGACCTCGTGTCCAACATGGGCTGGCCGTTCCCCGAGCTGGTGGCGTACGCCGCGCGGAACTCCGTCGTCGTCCCGGGCGACGTGCTCGGCTCGGGGACCGTCGGCAACGGCGGATGCCTCGGGGAACTGTGGGGACGCCGCGGGGCGCTCGACCCGCGGCCGCTCGAGCCCGGCGACGAGGTGCGCATGGTCATCGAGGGCGTCGGCGAGATCGTCAACGTCGTGGGGGAGAGGGTGGCCGCGCCGCCGGTGTCTCGGGCGCGGGAGCGTCCGCGGGCGCGGTTCCGGGTCGAAGGCCACCTCGCGCACTAATGTTGAAATAAGACAAAAGTCGGCGTATGCTGGGCGAGACGTCGGGGCCCCGCGGGTCCGTTCGCCCGGTGAGGGAGCCGGAGCGGCACACACGGTCGCGTCGATCGCCCGGTCGTACGGGCGCCCCACGTATGACTCTCTCCCCTGCGCGCGTCCGCATCCTGGTCGTCGCTCTTCTCGCGGTGTCGTTCCTCGGCGCCCTCGACCACACGGTGGTGTCGACGTCGCTCGCCACGATCGCCGGTGATCTCGGCGCGCTCGAGCACATGAGCTGGATCATGGTCGGCTACACCCTCGCCGCCACCGTGATGCTGCCCGTGCTCGGAAAGCTCGGCGACGTCGTCGGCCCCCGCCGCGTCTTCGTCGTGTCGCTCGGTCTCTTCCTCGTCGCCTCGCTGGCGTGCGGCTTCGCCCCCGACCTCGGTTGGCTCATCACTGCCCGCGTGATCCAGGGCCTCGGCTCCGCGGGCCTCCAGCTGATGTCGCAGACGATCATCGCCCGCGTCACGAGCCCCCGTCAGCGTCCCCGATACATGGCGATCATCGGAACCGCGTTCCCCGTGGCGATCGTCGTCGGACCCGTCGTGGGCGGGCTCATCACCGACTTCTGGGGCTGGTCGTGGGTCTTCTGGATCAACGTCCCCCTCGGTCTCGCGGCCCTCGCCCTGGCGCTCGTGGCTCTCCCTCGCCTGCCCGGCGGCGCGCACCCGCGGTTCGACGTTCCCGGCTCGCTCGTGTTCACCGGTGCCCTCGTCGCCCTGGTGCTGGCGGTGACCTGGATCGGCGACGACGCCCTGCGACCGGCCGCGCTCGTGTGCGCGGCGGTGGCGGTCGTCGGCATCCTGGCCCTCGTCGTGATCGAGCGGCGCGCGGCGGCGCCGATCCTGCCGCCGAGGCTGTTCCGCAACCCCACGGTCCTCGCGTGCCTCGGGCTGTCGCTGATCATCGGCACGGGGCTGTTCGCGATCGTCGCGTACATGCCGACGTACGTGCAGATGGCGTACCGCACGAGCGCGACGGTGTCGGGGCTCGTCCCGATCGCGACGGTGCTCGGCATGCTCGTGAGCAACCTGCTCACGGGGTGGCTCGTGAGCCGCTCGGGGCGCTACCGTCTGTATCCCGTGCTCGGCACGGGGATGGCGGCGGCGGGTCTGGCGACGATGGCGGCGCTTCCGGCCGGGATGCCGCTCTGGGTCCCGATGGCGGTCATGGCCGTCGTGGGTGTCGGCACCGGCTCCTTCATGAACATCATCTTCGCGGTCGTCCAGAGCGCAGCCTCCCGCGAGGACCTCGGCGCCGTGACGGCGACGACGAACCTCGTGCGCCAGATCGGATCCGCGGTGGGCACCGCGGTCATCGGCGGGATCGTCGGGTTCGGCGTGGCCGCCGCGCTCCCCGCCGGGCTGGATGCCGCCACCCTGACGCCCGCGGCCGCCCGCGCGGCGACTCCCGCGGTGCAGGGCGAGATCGCGGTCGACTACCACGACGTGTTCGCGCCGGTGTTCCTCGGCCTGGCGGCGGTGTACGCCTGCGGCTTCGTGATCGCCCTGCTCCTGCCCGCGGGGCGGCTCTCGGACGAGATGCCCGCATCCGCCCCCGTCTCGACCCCTGATTCCGTCCGACCTCGAAGGAGAGAACATGTCTGACACCCCCACCGTCGTCGTCGTGGGCAGTGGCCCGATCGGCGCCGCCTACGCCCGCGTGATCCTCGAGAACGTCCCCGCGGCGCGCGTCGTGATGTTCGAGGCGGGACCGCAGGTCACCGATCCCGCCGGTGCGAGCGTGCGCAACATCGTCGATGCCGACGAGAAGGCCCGTGCCCGCGAGCGTTCGCAGGGGCCGCAGGCCGGGGAGTTCCGCGCCTCGCTCGGCATCCCCGCCGGAACCGTCGTCGAGGGCATGTTCACCGCGCGGCAGGGGACGCACCTGCTCGACTTCGGCGGCGAGGGATCGGCGCACGCCCCGACCTTCCCGGCGGCGGCCGCGGCGACGAACGTCGGCGGTCAGGGAGCGCACTGGACCTGCGCGATCCCGCGCCCGGCGTTCAGCGAGAAGCTCGACTTCGTCGCGGGTGAGGAATGGGAGGACCTCATCTCCACCGCCGAGGGGCTGCTGCACGCGCAGAGCGCGGCGTTCTCGGACTCCCCGGTCGGCGCGGCGATCCGCACGTTGCTCGACCGGGAGTTCGGGGCCGAGCTGCCCGACGGGTACGGCGTGAGCACCCTTCCCGTCGCGGGTGACCCGCAGCCCGACGGCTCGATGCGTTGGGCGGGTGCGGACACGGTGCTGGGGCCGCTCCTCGACTCCGACAGCGAGGTCGCGTCGCGCTTCGAGCTGCGCGACCTCACGCTCGTGCGCCGCGTCGAGCACGACGGTCGCCGGGCGACGGGGGTCGTCGTCGAGGATCTGCGCACGGCGCAGCAGTCGGCCGTCGCGGCGGATGCCGTGGTCGTCGCCGCCGACGCGTTCCGGTCGCCCCAGTTGCTGTGGGCGTCCGGCATTCGCCCCGCACCGCTCGGCCGCTACCTGACCGAGCACCACGTGGTCATCAGCACCGTCGCCCTGGATGCCGAGCGCATGGGCGCCCTCGTGTCGGACGACGAACTGCAGCAGGAGCTCGCGCGCCGGGCGACGAACCCGGCCGACCCCGTGGCGGCGGTGAATCGCATCCCGTTCTCGGAGCCGGACCACCCGTACTCGGCGCAGATCATGTACGCCGAGAATCCCCCGTTCGCCCTCGATCCCGCACACCCGGCCTCGGGCAACCGGTGGGGGTACGTGAACATGGGCTTCGGCGTGCGCAAGTTCCCGCGCGTCGAGGACGGTGTCACCTTCAGCGACGACGAGCGGGACTACCGCGGACTGCCGAACTTCACGATCGAGTACGCGCTGACCGACCGGGAGGATGCCGAGATCGCCGAGGCGACCGAACGCCTCCGTCGCGCCGGGAACGCCCTCGGCGAGTTCATCGCCGAGCCGCGGCTGCTGCCGAACGGATCGAGCCTGCACTACATGGGCACGATGCGCGCCGGTACCGACCCCGCCACATCGGTCGCGGACCCGCACTCCCACGTGTGGGGCTTCGAGAACCTGCTCGTCGGAGGCAACGGGCTCATCCCCACGGCCAACACGATGAACCCGACGCTGATGAGCGTGGCGATCGCCGTGCGCGGCGCTCGCCGGCTCGTGGAGGAACTGCGCGGGGCTGCTTCCTCCGCCACGGCGGAAGAG
>NZ_CAKKMM010000019.1:0-25862 GCF_918698205.1 Microbacterium sp. Bi128
CCACCGTTGCGCGGCGAAGGGGGTGGGCGCGTGCCCGGCGAACATGAGCTCCTCGGCCACGACGCCGGTGACCGTCACGTTCGGTTCCGGCTCGGAGACCGCGGGCGCGTCCACGAGCGCCACCCGGCGGCGGATGGCCCCCGCGTCGGCGCGTCCGTCGATCGTGACGGAGCCGGCGTCGATCTTCATGCGACCGGATGCCACGAGTCCGAGGACCGTCGGGCGCTGTTCGGTCTCGGCGACGGCGAGGGTCGCCCGCCCGGTCTCGTACGCGGTGGTGGTCTCCGGGAGGGCGCGCTGCGCGCGTCCCTTCGCGACGGCGTCCAGGACGATTCTCACTGCGCCTCCAGGTCGGGGTGCCGGGCCAGGAGGCCGCGGGCGTCGGTCCACGACAGGCCGGCGATGCCGAGCACCGCCGTGACGGCGATCGCGCGCGCGCTCGCCGACTCGGCGTCGACGCGCGCGATCACCATGCGGCCGGTCTCTTCGAGCAGCCTCGCGAGGGTCGGGGCCGGAAGGTCGGTGCGCAGCTCGCCCGCGGCCTGCCCGCGCCGCACGATCGCGTCGATGCGGCGGCGCAGCGGTGCCAGTGCGGCAGAGGTCTCGGGCAGATGCGCGTCGTCGAGGGCGAGGGCGGCGGCGGCCTGCACGTGTGCCGCTTCGCGCCACAGCTCGGAAGCGAGGCGGGCGAGAGCGAGGCGGGAGTCGGGGTCGTCGATGCGATCGGCGATCGCGTTGAAGCGCGCGGCGCCGGCGGCGATCACCTCGCGGACGATCGCGTTGCGGTCGTCGAAGTGGCCGTACAGGGCGCGGCGCGACAGGCCTGCGCGTGCCGCGATCGCCGCGATGGAGGCACGGGGATCATGGCCGATCGCTGCGGTGGCGGCGTCGACGATGCCGGCGCGGTTCTCGACGGCGTCGCGTCGACGTGCGGGAGTGCTCACGGGCGTCGAGTATACGCGTAAATTGCACGTACCTGTGCAAGTTAGTGCGACTCAGTGAGGTGACCCGGGTCGCAGCCGATCCCGCACGCGGCCGATCCACTTCTTGCCCCGCCGCACCCACGAGTCCGGGCGGGGAGGGAGAGGGCGGCCCTGACGGATGAGGGCGCCACGATGGACGGTGATGCTCTCGGCACGCTCGCGCGCGCGGATCGCCGTGTCGTCGCGCAGCGGCAGCTGGAGACGTTCCTCGGCGGGCATCCCCGCCTCCAGCTCGCGCCCACGCTCCACCTGCGCGTTGAACTCCGCGCCGATCAGCAGCGCGGTGTTGATGAGGAACAGCCAGATGAGGAAGACGGTCGCTCCGGCGAAAGCGCCGAAGGTCACGTTGTAGCGCGCGAAGTTGCCGACATAGAACCCGAAGCCCATCGACGCGGCGGCCATCACCACGAGTGCCAGTGCAGCGCCGAGGCCCAGCCACCGGAACCCGGGGAGGCGCACGTTCCCCGTGCCCTTGTAGAGGATCGCGATCACGACCGCGCCGGCCGCGGCGAAGACCGCCCAGCGCGCGACGTTCCAGATCGCGAGCGCCGTGTCGCCGATGCCGAGCCACGACCCCAGGTTGCGAAGCACCGGAGTGGATGCCATCACCACCGCGACCATGACCATCACCGCCACGAGCAGAACGACGGTGAGTCCCAATTGCAGCGGTTTCCGCTTCCAATACGGTCGCCCCTCCGCGACGCCGTAGATGCGGTTCACGTTCCGACCGAAGGCGCTGACGTAGATCGAGGACGACCACAACGCCACCGCGATGCTCGTGACGAGCGTGATGTCGGCACCGGTCGAACCCGAGACGCTCGTGAGGATCGTCTCGGCGGTGTCCGCGACCGCCCGCGGCGCCACCCCGTCGAACAGCGACAGCAGGCGTTCGCGCACCTCGGCGCTGTCGCTGACGATCCCGACCACGGCCATGATCGCCAGGCCCGCCGGGAAGATCGCCAGCACACTGAAGAAGGTCAGCGACGCGGCGGCGTCGAAACCGCGGTGGCCGACGAAATCGCCGGCCGTGCGGTGGAGCAGGTAACGCCAGGTCTGGGGCTGCAGGTGTGTCGGGGCCGTAGGTCCCTCGGCACCGTCGGACTCGGGTGTCGTGGACATGCGTGCCACCCTAGGCGTCGAGCCGCGGTCGTCGCCAATGTCTCGCCGGTCGGCTCGGCCCCCTCGGCCGCTCGCCCCGGACCGTCGTCAGTCGGTGCCGGACTCGAATGCGGCGGACTCGCCCGCGGCATCCGTCGCCTCGGCCAGGCGTTCGCCGGCCGCGTCCAACCGGGCGGCCGGCTCGATGATCTCGCGCGCACCGCCGGCGGCGACGTCGCCCACGAGCTCGCCGGTGGGGCCACCGATGAGTCCGAGGGCCGCGTACTGCTCCAGGCGCGCGCGGGAGTCGGCGATGTCGAGGTTGCGCATCGTGAGCTGGCCGATGCGGTCGACCGGGCCGAACGCGGCGTCGCCGACGCGCTCCATCGAGAGCTTCTCGGGCGAGTAGGACATCCCGGATGCCTTGGTGTCGAGGATCGTGTAGTCCTCACCGCGCCGCAGACGAACCGTGACCGAGCCCGTGATGGTCGACCCGACCCACTTCTGGATCGACTCGCGCAGCATGAGCGACTGCGGCTCGAGCCAGCGGCCCTCGTACATGAGGCGACCGAGGCGGCGACCCTGCTCGTGGTACGTCGCCAGGGTGTCTTCGTTCAGGATGCTGTTCACGAGGCGCTCGTACGTGAGGAACAGCAGCGCCATGCCGGGCGCCTCATAGATGCCGCGCGACTTCGCCTCGATGATGCGGTTCTCGATCTGGTCGCTCATGCCGAGGCCGTGGCGGCCGCCGATCGTGTTGGCCTCGCGGACCAGCGCGACGGGGTCGTCGAAACGCGTGCCGTTGATCGCGACCGGGCGCCCGGCCTCGAACTCGACGGTGACGTCCTCGGTCTCGATCTCGACCGCCGGGTCCCAGAAGCGCACGCCCATGATGGGCTCCACGATCTCGAGCGACACGTCGAGGTGCTCGAGCGTCTTGGCCTCGTGCGTGGCGCCCCAGATGTTGGCATCCGTCGAGTACGCCTTCTCGGCGCTGTCGCGGTAGGGGAAGTCGTGGGCGACGAGCCACTCGCTCATCTCTTTGCGCCCGCCGAGCTCGGTGACGAAGTCGGCGTCGAGCCACGGCTTGTAGATGCGCAGCGCGGGGTTGGCGAGCAGGCCGTAGCGGTAGAACCGCTCGATGTCGTTGCCCTTGTAGGTGGAGCCGTCGCCCCAGATGTCGACGCCGTCCTCTTTCATCGCGCGCACGAGCAGCGTGCCGGTGACGGCGCGGCCCAGCGGCGTGGTGTTGAAGTACGTGCGGCCGCCCGACCGGATGTGGAACGCGCCGCAGGCGAGGGCGACGAAGCCCTCTTCGACGAGAGCGGTCTTGCAATCCACGAGGCGCGAGATCTCGGCGCCGTACTGCGTCGCGCGGCCCGGGATCGAGGCGATGTCGTCCTCGTCGTACTGCCCGAGGTCGCCGGTGTAGGTGCAGGGCACGGCGCCCTTGTCGCGCATCCACGCGACGGCCACCGAGGTGTCGAGACCACCCGAGAAGGCGATGCCGACGCGCTCGCCGACGGGAAGGGACTGCAGGACCTTGGACATGCGCTCGATTCTATTCGGGACGGATGCCGCGCCTCGAAACGCGGGGGAGGGCCGGGGTGTTCAGCCGACGGTGACGCCCGTGATCGCGACCGCGGTCGCGGGAGGGCCGTCGGCACCTCCGCCGGCGACGCCGGCCGCGCCGATCTTCTTCACGACGTCGAGGCCCTCGGGGGACAGCTGACCGAACACCGTGTAGTCCGGCGGCAGCGGCGAGTCGGCGTACACGAGGAAGAACTGGGATCCGTTGGTGTCGGGACCCGCGTTGGCCATCGCGACCGTGCCCGCCGGGTACTTCTCGCTGCCGTCCACCTCGTCCGTGAAGGAGTAGCCGGGTCCGCCGCGGCCGGTGCCCGAGGGATCGCCGCACTGCAGCACGAAGATGCCCTGGGTGGTGAGGCGGTGGCAGTCGGTTCCGGTGAAGTACCCCTGGTCCGCGAGCGAGACGAAGCTCTCGACCGTGCACGGGGTGCGGTCCCCGGTGAGCGTCATCGGCACGGCTCCGGCCGAGGTCTCGAGCGTGACGGTGACGGCGCCGGACGTCGTCTCGCCGGCGGGCGGGGGCGTGACGTCGCGGGCGGCCTGCCCCTGCGCACGGTAGGCGCACGCGCCCGAGGCGGCGGCTGCGGAGGCCGGGGAGGAGGCGCTCGGCGAATCCGGCGATGCCGGGGCCGGAGCACTCCCCGCACAGCCGGCGAGAACGAGGAGGGCGGAGGCGATCAGGGCGGCGGGGAACAGGCGCGCATGCACATCGACCACGGTAGCGGCCGCGGGGCGTTCCGGTTGCCGCGCGTTCCCGGGGCCGGGCGTCCCGCGGCGTCGACTCCGCGTCAGGAACTCCGGATGCCGCGCCGCCGGCCGATCGCGACGGCGCCCACGGCGACCACGACGATTGTGACCGCGATGCCGATGATGTAGCCGATGACGCTGCCCCAGCTGCTGTCGTACGGGTTCAGGAACGGGTACGGATACCAGTACGGCTGACCGGTGGTGGGGTTGGTGACGAGATTCGCGCGCAGCAGCGTGTAGACGATCCAGGCGATCGGGAAGATCGCCGCGCCGAGCGCCGCTTTCCACGGCAGGCGTCGCCGACACGGACCCAGGAACAGGTCGAGCAGGAGGAAGATCGGCCCCCACACGTGCATGACCTCGTTCGACCACCCGACCGTCTCGGGCTGCAGCGGGAGGCCGCGCAACAGCAGGTTGTAGACCACACCCGTGATCACCATGTACGTCGAGACCCACGCCAGCGCTGCGGCGAGAGGGAGCGGATCGTGTTCGAGCCGACGCCGACGCGCGAGGAAGCGGATGCCCGCCCATGCCAGCACGGCGACGCTCGCGGTGTTGGAGAGGATCGTGAAGAAGCTGAAGAAGTTGGCGATCGTCGTCGGCACGTCGCGGTCGGCGGCAGCGGCGCCGGCGACCGTGGAGACGAACTGGGCGACGATGGCGGCGGCGATGAGCGTCGCCATGGCCAGACGCAGCGCGGTCCAGCCGGTGGCCCAGGTGTGGGAACGGAGCATGCGCTCAGGGTAGTGACCTCGCGCGGACGCGGGGCGGGGTTGTGCACAACCCCGGGAGGGCGTGTCAAGCACGCTCGATAGGATGGGGTGTACCGCCGGATAACACGCGAGGAGCGCACATGCCCGGAATCGTGATCGTCGGCGTCCAGTGGGGCGACGAAGGCAAGGGCAAGGCCACCGACTTGCTCGGTGAGCGCACCGACTGGGTGGTGAAGTTCAACGGCGGCAACAACGCCGGACACACCGTCGTCATCGGCGACGAGAAGTACGCGCTGCACCTGCTGCCCAGCGGCATCCTCTCGCCCGGCGTCACCCCCGTCATCGGCAACGGCGTCGTGGTCGACCTCGAGGTGCTCTTCAACGAGCTCGAGGCCCTCAACGCCCGGGGCCTCGACACGAGCCGGCTGAAGATCAGCGCCAACGCGCACATCATCACGCAGTACCACCGCACGCTCGACAAGGTCACCGAGCGCTTCCTCGGCAAGCGCATGATCGGTACCACCGGCCGCGGCATCGGCCCTGCTTACGCCGACAAGATCAACCGCGTCGGCATCCGGGTACAAGACCTCTTCGACGAGAACATCCTGCGGCAGAAGGTCGAGGGCGCTCTCGACCAGAAGAACCACCTCCTCGTCAAGGTCTTCAACCGCCGGTCGATCACGGTCGACGAGGTCGTCGAAGACCTGCTCTCGTACGCCGAGCGCGTCCGGCCGATGGTCAGCGACATCTCCCTCCTGCTCAACGACGCCCTCGACCAAGGCGATGTCGTCGTCTTCGAGGGCGGCCAGGCCACGATGCTCGACGTCGACCACGGCACCTACCCGTTCGTCACGTCGTCCTCGGCGACCGCCGGTGGCGCGTCCACGGGCTCCGGTGTCGGCCCCAACCGCCTCGACCGGATCGTCGGCATCGTGAAGGCCTACACGACGCGCGTCGGCTCGGGTCCGTTCCCCACCGAGCTCTTCGACGAGAGCGGCGACTGGCTGCGCTCCCGGGGCTTCGAGTTCGGCACCACGACCGGTCGCCCGCGTCGCGTCGGCTGGTACGACGCGCCCATCACGCGCTACGCGACCCGCATCAACGGCATCACCGACCTCGTGCTGACCAAGCTCGACATCCTCGGAGGCCTCGAGCAGATCCCCGTGTGCGTCGCGTACGACGTCGACGGCGAGCGGTTCGACGACCTGCCGGTCAACCAGACCGACTTCCACCACGCGAAGCCGATCTACGAGTACCTGCCCGGGTGGAGCGAAGACATCTCCACGGCGCGCACCTTCGACGAGCTTCCGAAGACGGCGCAGGAGTACGTCCTGGCCCTCGAAGAGATGAGCGGCACGCGCATCTCGGTCATCGGTGTCGGTCCCGCGCGCGACCAGGTCATCGTCCGCCACGACCTCATCGACTGACGTGCGCTTCTGGGTCGGCGCCTACGCCTCCGACGCGGGTTCCGCCGAGGGCATCGGCATCCTGCAGGCCGGCGACGCCGACTCGGCGTGGGCCTCGGGGCCGCTGGGCATGGTCGGCACCGCGGTCGCGGCCCCGGGGTCGCCGTCGTGGGTGGCGGAGCACCCGCAGCACGACGTTCTCTACGCGGCGCTCGAGTCCGACGGCACGGTGCAGGCCTACCGCCGCACGGGCGAGACGCGGCTCGTTCCGTTCGGGGCCCCCGTGGCGGCCGGCGCCGCGGTGTGCCACGTCGCCGTCGCGCCCGACGCGTCCTTCCTCGTCGCGAGCTGCTGGAGCGACGGGCGCGTGGTCCGCATCGCTCTGGATGCCGCGGGCCGCCCGGCAGCGCCGGTAATCGCGGCCGCGGCGACCGATCCGTACGACCCCGCTCCCGACGGATCGGTCGTCGAGACCGGTGCCCGAGTCTCGGGTGCCGTCGTCCCCGACCTCGCCGCCGCCGCGCGGGCGCTGCGAGAGGCCGCGGGCGACGAGTTCGGTCACCTCGTCCCGGCCTACGACGACGCCCCCGAGACCGACGCCGAGTCCGAAGAGGCCGCCGCCGGCGCGCGGGTGTCCCGCACGCACGAGACGATCTTCCTCCCCGGCGGTCTCCTCGCCACCACCGACATGGGCCTCGACCTCGTCCGCTTCTGGCGCGCGACCGCCACGGGCCTGCGTCTCGTTCAAGAGGTCGCCCTGCCGAAGGGGAGCGGCCCCCGCCACGGGGTCTGGCATCCGTCGGGTCATCTCTACGTCGTGACCGAGCTCAGCCGCGAGGTCTTCGTGCTGGCCCCGGATGCCGAGACCCGCTGGCGGGTCGTCTCGGGGCAGCCGCTCCTCGGCACCCTCGACGGCGACACCGCGGCCGAACTGTGCACGAGCCGCGACGCGTCGACGCTCTACGCCGGCGTGCGCGGCAGCGACACGATCGGCGTCCTGGCGGTGCGCGGAGCGGGCGAGAGCCTGCAGCTCACGGCTCTGGCCGAGGCCGGCACGCACTGGCCGCGCCACCACGTCGTCGTGAGCGACACCCTGCTGGTGGCCGGGCAGCTGGCCGACGAGATCGTGTCGCTCCCGCTCGACCCCCGCACGGGAGTGCCGGGCCGCGTGCGTCACCGCACGGCATCCCCGTCCCCGACGCGCCTGCTCCCGATGCGCTGAGGCCCGTCACGCTGAGAGCCGTCCCACTGAGGGCGGTCGCGACCGCTACTTCTTGGCATCCTGTCGCGGGATGATGATCTGCTTGAGGATGAGCAGCAGCGACGCGGTCACGGGAATCGCGACGAGGGCGCCGAGCAGGCCCAGGAGCGTTCCACCGACGAGCGCGCCGATGACCACGAGCGATCCGGGGACCGAGATGGTCCGGCTCATGACGCGCGGCGTGAGGACGTATGCCTCCAGCTGCATGTACACGAGGTAGGTGATCGCGAAGATGAGTCCGGCGGTCGGGTCCATGATCAGGGTGAACACCGTCGCCGTGCCCCAGAACAGCACGGAGCCGACGAGCGGGATGAGCGTGATCCCGAACGCCAGGGCCGCGAGCAGGGCCGCGAACGGCTGCCCGACGATCGTGAGCAGGATGAAGGCGAACACCGCGTTGATCAGCGCGAGGACGACCATGCCCGAGAGGTAGCCACCGACCGAGTCGGTGATCTGCCCGGTCATCTTCGAAACCGTCTCGCGGTTGCGGGCCGGGCTCAGACGCACGAGCGAGTTCTTCATCGTCGGCAGCGATGCCAGGAAGTACAGGCTCAGCACCAGCACGATGATCGCCCCGGAGATGCCGGTGGCGATCGTGACGCCCACCTGGAGCAGACCACCGCCGATCGCGGTGAGGTTGGACGGGTTGGTGAAGAACTTCTGCACCTCGTTGATGATCTCGCCGACGCTGTCGCTGAGATTCGCCTCGATCCAGAGCACGAAGTCGCTCGTGCGCAGGTCGGAGACGAAGGACGGGACGTCTCTGACGAACTGCTCGACCTGACGCACGACGGGCGGGATCAGCAGCCACAGGGCGCCGATGAGGACGATCGCGAGACCGCCGAAGACGATGACGATGGCCCACGCGCGCGACAAGCCCCGCCGCACGAGCATCCGGACCAGGGGGTCGAGCGCCAGCGCGAGGAAGAGGGCGATCGCGATGTAGATCAGGACCGTGGACAGGTTGCTCAGCGCGAGCGCCAGCAGGATCGCCGTCAGCCCGCCGAGGGTGAGGAAGAACCCCGCCGCATACGGGCGCGCGATCGCCGACCATACGGGCCGATCCCGGGAGGTGACCTCGCCGGCGTCGGCGCCGGCGGCGGAGGGATCGGGGCGCGTGGATCGGCTCATGGTCACACTGTAGGGCGTGCTCTCGCGCGGGTGTGGGTGCGCGATAGGGTCGGGAGCCGGGAGGACCCATGACCGACGCCGATCCGACGACGATCCTGCAGGGCTTGCGCGGCAGCATCGACAACATCGACGCCGCGCTCATCTTCTTGCTCGCCGAGCGTTTCCGCTGCACGAAGCAAGTGGGCGTGCTCAAGGCGCAGCACGGGATGCCGGCATCCGACCCTTCTCGCGAGGAGCAGCAGATCGCGCGATTGAAGCGTCTGGCGGCCGAAGCCGACCTCGATCCCGAGTTCGCCGAGAAGTGGTTCAACTTCGTCGTCGCCGAGGTCATCCGCCACCACCGCTCCGCGGCCGCCGGCACGGCGGGCGACTGACGGAACGCTCCGCGACACGCCCGGGCCGTCTTCGCGACCGGTGCGGCCAGAGCCCCGTCGAAGGACTTTGATACGCGCCCGCGCGTGCCACGCGTCGTCGGCGATCGCAAGCCGAGGGCCGATTTGCCAGGCGATCCATCACCGTGAAACGTTGGGGGAGGCCCGAAATGGGCCGCCCACCCGACCAGTCCGCGGTCGTCGGTGCCGGCTCGGGGGAGTCGCGCCGCGAGCGTACGGTCGGCGGCCTGGACCCGGATCAGACATCCGCGGTCGACGCGCTCACCCCCGCACGAGCGCCGGACGGGCTGCCACCCGGGCGTGACCGATGCGGCCACCCGAGGCCGCCCAGGTGCACACAGTGACCCACCCGCATGCCATCGCGGCGAAGAACCTCTTCAAGGTCTTCGGCCGCGCCCCTCAGACCGCGGTCGACAAGCTCCGCGCGGGAACCCCGCGCGACCAGCTCGGCGACGCCGGAACGGCCGCCGTCATCGATGCGAGTTTCGACGTCGAACCCGGCGAGATCTTCGTCATCATGGGACTCTCCGGTTCCGGTAAGTCCACCATCATCCGCATGCTCAACGGCTTGCACGACGTCACGGCCGGATCGGTTGAGGTGCAGGGCGACCCCCTCACCGGCGTCAGCCCGTCGCGGTTGCGCAGCCTCCGTCGCGAGCGCATCGCGATGGTGTTCCAGCACTTCGCTCTGCTCCCGCACCGCACGGTGGCCGCGAACGTCGCCTACCCGCTCGAGATCCGCGGCGTCGGAAAGGCCGAGCGCCTGGCCAAGGCGAACGAGATCCTCGCTCTCGTGGGTCTGGACGGATGGGGCGACAAACTCCCCTCGGCCCTCTCCGGCGGCATGCAGCAGCGCGTCGGCATCGCCCGCGCTCTCGCCGCCGACACCGACATCCTGCTCATGGACGAGGCCTTCAGCGCGCTCGATCCGCTGATCCGTCGCGAGATGCAGGAGCAGCTGCTGGAGCTCCAGCGGACGCTGAAGAAGACGATCGTCTTCATCACCCACGACCTCAACGAGGCGATGTTCCTCGGCGACCGCATCGCCGTCATGCGGGACGGCCGGATCGTCCAGATCGGGACCCCCGAAGACATCCTCACCGACCCCGCCAACGACTACGTCGAGCAGTTCGTGCAGGACGTCGACCGCGCCCGCGTCCTCACCGCGGCCAACGTCATGGAGCGTCCCCGTCCTCGAGTGGATGCCACGGCGGGCCCGCGCACCGCCCTGCGGCAGATGCGCGACGCCTACATGTCGGCCGTGTACGTCACCGATCGCGACCGCCGGCCCCTCGGCATCATCACCGACCGGGATGCCATGAAGCTCGTGATCGCGGGAGAGAACTCGCTCCACAGCAAGCTCAAGCCGATGCCGCAGACCGTCCGCGAGGACGACGTCCTGATGAACCTGTTCGTCCCCTCGGTCGAGTCGCCCCTCCCGCTCGCGGTCCTCGACACCGAGGGACGCCTCAGCGGCGTCATCCCGCGCGTCACGCTGCTCGCGGCGCTCGGCCCCGGCCCCACCGCCACCGAGGAGATCACCGTGTTCCCCCAGCCCATGCCGTCCGCCGAGATCGACGCGGTGCTCGCCGGCGAAGCCGTGGCATCCGAGAACGAGGGGGTGCGCTGATGGACGGTTTCCGCATCCCGATCGGGTCGTGGGTCGCCGCCGGTGTGGACTGGATCCGCGACAACCTCTCCGGTCTCCTCGACTTCATCGCCGTCGTCGTCCGCTTCCTCGTCGGAGGGCTGAGCGACGTCCTGCTGGCCGCCCCGATCGTCGTCGTGATCGTCGTCGCGGCGCTCCTCGCCTGGCTCGTGAAGTCGTGGAAGCTGGCTCTCGGCACCGCGATCGGCTTCGCCCTCATCCTCGGGATGGGCCAGTGGGTCACCGCCATGCAGACCCTCGCGCTCGTGCTCGTCGCGACCGTGGTCGCCGTGGCGATCTCGGTCCCGCTCGGCATCTGGTCGGCGCGCAACGCGACCGTCCGGGCGATCCTCAAGCCCGTCCTGGACCTCATGCAGACGATGCCGGCGTTCGTCTACCTGATCCCGGCGATCACGTTCTTCAGCATCGGCGTCGTCCCCGGTGTCGTCTCGACGGTCATCTTCGCGCTGCCCCCCGGGGTGCGACTGACCGAGCTCGGCATCCGCGGGGTCGACTCCGAGACCGTCGAGGCCGGACATGCCTTCGGCGCCACGCCCGCGCAGATCCTCCGCGGCATCCAGCTGCCCCTCGCGATGCCCACGATCATGGCGGGCATCAACCAGGTCATCATGTTGGCGCTGTCGATGGCGGTCGTGGCCGGGATCGTGGGCGCCGACGGTCTCGGCAAGGAGGTCGTGCAGTCGATCTCCACCCTGAACCTGCCCAAGGGCGTCGAGGCCGGACTCAGCGTCGTCATCCTCGCCGTCTACCTCGACCGCCTTACCGCCGCGCTCGGCAGCCCCGCGGAGCAGACCTCGTCGCTGCGGGGAATGCTCGGTCGCCGGCGGGCCGGGTCGTCCACCGTCCCCGCGAAGGCCTCCGCGGCCACCGCGACCGAGGCGGAGCGCGAGAAGGCGTCCCCGCGCCGCGCGCCGATCTCCACCGGCGCCTGAGCGCACGGTATCCCGCACCATCCATACGAAACGCACGAGAGATACGGAAACAGTCACATGACGAACAAGCGACACCTCACCACGACCCTGGCGCTCGGCGCCGTCACCGCATTGGCACTCGCCGGTTGCGCGAGCGGCAACCAGGCCGCCGGCGGCTCCGGTGGAGGGGACGACAAGGGCACGATCACCCTCGGCTTCCTCCCCTCCTGGACCGACGGCCTGAGCACCGCGTACCTGCTCGAGGACCAGCTCGAGAAGCTCGGCTACACGGTCCAGATGCAGACCCTCACCGAGGCCGGCCCGCTGTACACCGGGCTCGCCCAGGGCGACGTCGACATCTACCCCTCGGCATGGCCCGAGCTCACGCACAAGTCGTACATGGACGAGTACGGCGACAACATCGAGGACCTCGGCGCGTACTACGACAACGCCAAGCTCACGATCGCCGTGCCCAGCTACGTCGACATCGACTCGATCGACCAGCTGAAGGACAACGCCGCGCGCTTCGACGGCCGCATCTACGGCATCGAGCCGGGCGCGGGTCTGACCAAGCAGACGCAGGAGAGCATGCTCCCCGGCTACGGCCTGGACGGCGACTTCGAGCTCGTGACCTCGTCGACCGCGGCGATGCTCACCGAGCTCGACAACGCCATCGCGGCGCAGAAGGACATCGTCGTGACGCTGTGGCGTCCGTTCTGGGCCAACGACGCGTACGACGTGAAGGACCTCGAGGACCCCCAGGGTCTGATGGGCGAGCCCGAGAAGCTCCACTTCCTCGGCACGGCCGGCTTCGCGGAGACCTACCCGGATGCCGCCGAGCTCATCGCCGGCATCCAGCTCGACGACGCGCAGTACGGCGCTCTCGAGGACCTCGTCGTCAATGAGTACGGTGAGGGCCGCGAGGCCGAGGCCGTCGACGCGTGGCTCGAGCAGAACCCCGAGGCGTTCTCGACGCAGCGCAGCTGACGTCCCGTCTCTTCGAAGGCCCCTTCCGCCCGACGGCGGAGGGGGCCTTCGCGTGGGCGGCGGTCAACCGATCCCGCGCGCGGCGCTGAAGCGGGTGCGGAATCCGGGGTGATCGGCCGGCATCGCCAGCACCGAGTCGGGCGCGCGCCGGGCGAGCTGCGGGAAACCGGAGTCCGCGACGAGCCCGTCGTCGAGCGCCTCGAGCTCGGCCGTGACGAGCGGCCACGGCTCGTGCGTGTTGGCCGCCCAGATCGTGCGGCCGAGGTGCCGCTCGTGGAATCCCCACCGGGCGGTGAGGAACCGCGACAGCGCGGTGTCGACGGGATCGGTGCCCAACCGGGCCCGGATGCGGGTTCCCGGATGCCGTCCGCCGTGGCGGCGCGACCGGTACTCGATGAGCGCGCCGTCGGTCCGCACTCCGGCCCGGGCCCAACGGTAGGGGAGGCCGAAGAGCGCGCGGGCCGCGAGCACGGGGGCCAGGTGCTCGGCCTCGAGCGTGCGGAAGACGACCCCGCGCCGTCCGGCGTCGTCCACGGCGTACGTGCGCACGTTGATCTCGGTGAAGGTCCCGACCAGCGGCACGGGCGGGAGGGGCAGGAACCGGAACTCGCTCAGCACGAACGGCACGAGCCCCACCCACGCCGAACCGTCGTGCACGTCGGGTCGTGTGCCCGGTGGCAGGAGCGGCGCCACGTCGGCCGGGTCGACGCGCCAGTGCACGAACACGGCGCGGTTCCAGCGCTGCTCGATGACGGCGCGGCCGGGGAGGGCGGGGGAGTGGCGTTCGAGGGTCACGGGGGGATTCTCGCCCCGGCGCCCGTGCGCGGAGGGAGACTGGACACATGCCCTCGTCGTCTGCTGCGGATCCCCGGCTCGTGGCATCCATCCGCTCCCTCTTGGCGGCGCGGGCCGAGGGGGCGACGATCTGCCCGTCCGAGGCGGCTCGTGCCGTGGGCGGAGACGAGTGGCGCGACCTCATGCAGCCGGCACGGGATGCCGCGCGCGCCCTCGTCGAGGAGGGTGAGGTCGAGGTGACCCAGCGCGGCGAGGTCGTCGACGTGACGACGGCCCGCGGCCCCGTGCGGATCCGCCGCGCGCGCTGAGGCGGCGAGTCAGACGGCGGGCTCGGGTGGCGTTCCGGAGGCCGAGCGCGGCAGCTCGAGCGCGACCTTCTTCTCGAGTTCCTCGACGGCTTCGTCGCTCAGCCAGATGAGGCCGTCGAGCTCCTGCCGCACGCGGCGGTACGCGACCTGCCGTTCATTCGGCGTGGCCGCCTGATCGACGGCGACGCCGAGCAGCTGCTGCGCGGTATCGAGGCGTTTGCGCTCGTCGGCAGTGAACGCGGCGGCCTTGACGCGTCGTGCGTCGCGCTCGGCGACCTCGAACGCGACCTCGTAGTCGGTCACGGCGTCGCGGTACTCCTTCGCCCGCTCCGGCGAGGAGGTCTCTCCCGGTGCCGGGCGCAGGGTGTCGGCAACCTTCTTGGCCCGCAGGAACGCGGCGGTCAGCGGCTGCCGCCCGTCGCTCATCGCGGGGTACGAGATGAGCTTGGACACGTCGAGCTCGTAGTCCAACCAGCGGTGGGTGACGTCGTCGTGGCGTGCCTGCACGCGCGAGAGGTCGTCGGAGACGGGAGTCGGCGCGGCCGCGGCCAGCGGGGCGGAAGCGGATGCCGAGAGGCCGCCGTTCTGCGCGCGCATGAGCTCGAGCTGCTCGCGGTGACGGCGGCGGGCCGAGAGTTCCCGTTGCTTGTTCACCGTGCCGATGGCGCCCATCGTCATGCCGAACAGCGGGAAGACGAGCCACCAGTAGTTCCCGGCGAACTCCGCGATTTCGTTCACGCCGCCACGCTACGCGTCCGGGTCGTTTTTGCGCGCGCGCTTCGCGTGACGGTCGTTCCACGACCGGGCCGCCGCCCGGCCCATGTTCTCCATCGACCAGGTGAGCGCGCGCTGCGCCGTCTCGGCCCAGTCCGAGGCCACACGCCCCCAGGCGTCGGTGCCGTCCGCGTCGGGGCGGTCGTCGCGACCACGGCGGGCGGCGCGCTCGGCGCGCTCGAAGGCGTGACCGAGCTGACGGACGGCGTCGCGGTAGGCGAGGAAATCGGCCGGCTCCAGACGGGAGTCGACCGCGGTGGGGCGCAGCCACTGGGCCCGCTCCTGCGCGCGCAGGAAGTCGGCCAGGAGGGGCGAGCGCGAGTCGCTCATCGCCGGGAAGTCGATCGCGAGGGCCGGGTCGGTCTCGTACGCCATCCACCGCACGAGGATCGTGTCGTGCTCGTGGAACAGCCGAGCCACGGGCAAGGGGGCGCTGCCCGAGCGGATCGCGGGGAGCATCGCCTTAGCGGCCTTGACCCCGGCCCGGCGGGCACGCACCTCCGCGGCGGCGGCCCGCAGCTCGCGCTGCGCGGCGGTGAGTCGGGAGCGCGCGGCTGCGACGGCGTCGGACGACACCCGGGATGCCGCGCGCTCGGCCTGGGCGCGGACGACCTCCGCGTCGGCGACCTTCACTTCGGCGCGGCCCCGGGTCACGGCGTGACGGGCGGTCTGCAGGTCGAGGAGGGCGGCATCCAGCTCGAGGCGTCGGGCCGCGGTCTTGCTCAACGGCCGATTCGCCCACGTCCGTGCGGCGCGATCCGAGGTCGAGGCCCCGGCCGGGAGGGCGCGCTGCCGCGAGCGGCGCACACCGATCCAGCCGACGGTGCCGGCACCGGCCGCAGCGGGGCCGATCCACCACCACTCGGCGATCAGCGCCACGAGCGGTTCCACGTCTCCATGCTACGTCCGCGGCCCGCGAGCGCGCCGGGAGAGCGGGACGGGGGCGGGGATGTGAGATCGTTTCGGAGTGAGACACCGTCGACGAGCGCTGCGGGAGCGCGACGGCATCCGGGGTTCCTTTCGCCTCACCCCCGGTCGTGCGATCGTGCTCGCTTTTGGAACGATGCTCGCCGCGGGCACCGCGCTCCTCAGCCTGCCGATCGCGACGCAGGGACGCGCGGCCACGTTCCTCGAAGCGCTCTTCACCGCGACGAGCGCGCTGTGCGTCACGGGCCACATCATCGTCGACACCCCCACGTTCTGGACGCCGTTCGGTCAGACGGTGATCATGGTGCTCATCCAGATCGGCGGCTTCGGAGTGATGTCTCTCGCCACCCTCGCGGGACTGCTCGTGGCGCGACGACTGGGGCTGCGCACGCGGCTCACCGCGGTCAGCGAGACGCACACCGTCGCCATCGGCGACGTCCGGCGCGTGCTGGTGGGCGTCGCCCTCATCACCCTCGTCACCGAGGCGATCGTGGCCGTTCTTCTGGCGGGACGATTCTGGATCGGCTACGGCGAACCGTTCGGGCGCGCGGTCTGGCTGGGGGTGTTCCACTCCGTGTCGTCGTTCAACAACGCGGGATTCGCGCTGTTCAGCAACAACCTGATGTCCTTCGCCACCGACCCGTGGATCTGCCTCCCCATCTGCGCGGCGATCATCCTGGGCGGGCTCGGTTTCCCGGTCCTCATGGAGCTCGGTCGCCGATTCCGTTTCCCCCGGCGCTGGACGCTGAACACCGTGACCGTCGTGGCCGGTACGGTCACGCTCCTCGTCTTCGGCGCCGTCGCGCTCACCGCGCTCGAGTGGTCCAACCCCGCGACGCTCGGCCCGATGGACCCGGCAGGCCGATTGCTCGCGGGGTTCACGATGTCGGTCATGCCGCGCACCGCGGGCTTCAACACGATCGACATCGCGGGGATGCAGCCGGAGAGCTGGCTGATCACCGACATCCTGATGTTCATCGGCGGGGGGCCGGCCGGCACCGCGGGCGGCGTCAAGATCACGACGTTCGCCGTGCTGCTGTTCATCATCGTCGCCGAGCTGCGCGGGGACACCGCGGTCAACATGTTCGGCAAGCGTCTGCCGCGCTCGACCCACCGCGAGGCCCTGACCGTCGCCCTCCTCTCGGTCGCCCTCGTGGTCACCTCGACCCTCGCGATCATGCTGATCAGCCCGTACGGCTTCGACCGCGTGTTCTTCGAGGTCATCTCCGCCTTCGCCACCGTCGGTCTCTCCACGGGGATCACCGCCGACCTCCCCGCGGCGGGGCAGCTCATCCTCATCGCCTTGATGTTCATCGGCCGACTCGGCCCCGTCCTGCTCGGCGCCGCACTGGCATTGACGCGGGAGAAGCGCATGTACGAATTCCCGAAGGAGCGTCCGATCATTGGATAACCCAGCCCCCTTCTTCAGCCGTCGCCGTTCCCGAGGGAACGCCGCATCGGCCATCGCGGTCATCGGCCTCGGACGATTCGGCGGCGCCCTCGCGACCGAGCTCGCCCGCTCGGGCAGCGAGGTCCTCGGCATCGACGCCGACGAGGACACCGTGCAGTCGCTCAACGGGGTGCTCACCCACGTCGTGCGCGCCGACTCCACCCGCCAGGTCGCGCTGGAACAGCTCGGCGTCGTCGAGTTCGACCGCGTCGTGGTCGGGATCGGGTCGGACATCCAAGCCAGCATCCTCACGACGTCGCTGCTGAAGCGCATGGGCGTGCGGTCGATCTGGGCGAAGGCGATCAGTGAACAGCACGGGCTCATCCTCGAGCAGCTCGGCATCGAGCACGTCGTGTACCCCGAGGCCGACATGGGGCGTCGGATCGCGCACCTCGTCCGCGGGGCGATGCTCGATTACGTCGAGTTCGACAAGGACCTCGTCGTCGCCAAGACGGTCGCTCCCCAGGAGATGGTCGGGATGACGCTGGAGCAGGCGGCCGTGCGCCGCCGCCACGGCGTGACCATCGTGAAGATCAAGGGAGCGGACGGCGAATGGCGTCCCGCCGGAGCCGGATCGGTCGTGTCGGCCGGGGACCTGCTCATCGTCATCGGCCCCATCGAGCGGACGGAGCGCTTCGCCGCCCTGGTCTGAGGGTCAGCCGAAGATCAGCGAGCGCACGGTCGCGCCGCCGCCGGTGAGCACGAGCGCGGCGATCACCACCCAGGCGGTGATCTTGACGCGGCGCTGACGTCGCTCGTCGAACCCGGCCATGTCGTCGTCGTGGTCGGTCATCGCGCGACTCCTTTCGTGCCGCGGTGCTCCGCGGGGGTCATCAGGTTCTCGTACGGCGGTGCGCCGCGGCTGCCCGGCACCGTGGGGCCGGGCCCGCGGGTGTCAGGCGACGGGCTCGGCGACCGTCGGGCCGAACACGGCCGGCAGCGTCTCGGTCGACAGGCGGCGCAGCTCGGACACCGGGACGGTGAAGACGTCCTGGATCTCGAGCGTGGCCTCGGTGCCCGGCTCCACGTCGGTGACGCCGATGCGCAGGACCGGGTAGTCTCGCTGAACAGGGCGGCCGTGGCATCCACGCCGTCGCGCTCCATGAGCTCGGTGATCCAGACGCGGGCGCCGACGCCGAAGCGCATGACGCCCTCGGCGAGGGCCTGCGCGAGACCGCCGGACGACAGGTCGTGCGCGCTCGAGACGAGCGACTGGGACCCCGCGGCCTGCAGGAGCTCGGCGAGCTTGCGCTCCTGCGCCAGGTCGACCTTGGGCGGACGGCCGCCGAGGTGGTCGTGGATCGTCCCGGCCCACTGCGAACCGTCGAGCTCGTCGGCGGTGACGCCCAGCAGGTAGAGGTTCTCGCCGGCATCCTGCCAGCCGCTCGGGATGCGCGCGGCGACGTCGTCGATGATGCCCATGACACCCACGACGGGGGTCGGGTGGATCGGCTGGTCGCCGGTCTGGTTGTAGAACGAGACGTTGCCGCCCGTGACCGGGATGCCGAGCTCGAGGCATCCATCGGAGAGACCCTCGACGGCCTGGCTGAACTGCCACATGACCTCGGGGTTCTCGGGGCTGCCGAAGTTCAGGCAGTCGGTGACCGCGGTGGGCACAGCGCCGGTGACGGCGACGTTGCGGTACGCCTCGGCGAGGGCGAGCTTCGCTCCGTTGTAGGGGTCGAGCTGGCAGTAGCGGCCGTTGCAGTCGGTGGCGATCGCGAAGCCGAGCCCGCTCTCTTCGTCGACGCGGATCATGCCGGCGTCGTCGGGGAAGCTCAGGGCCGTGTTGCCGAGCACGTAGTAGTCGTACTGGTTGGTGATCCACGACGTGTCGGCGAGGTTCGGGCTCGCGACGAGGGTGGTGAACTGGTCGCGGAGCGCGTCGTTGTCGGCGGCGCGGGGGAGCTTCGCGGCCGAGTCCGCGTTGAGCGCGTCGATCCAGGTCGGGTAGGCGACCGGTCGCTCGTAGACGGGGCCGTCGACCGCGACGGTCGAGGGGTCGACATCGACGATGCGCTCGCCGTACCAGTCGATGACGAGGCGGCCGTCGCCGGTGACCTCGCCGAGGACGCTCGTCTCGACGTCCCACTTGCCGACGACGGCGAGGAACGCGTCGAGCTTCTCGGGAGCCACGATCGCCATCATGCGTTCCTGGCTCTCGCTCATGAGGATCTCTTCGGGCGTGAGCGACGGGTCGCGCAGCAGCACCTTCGACAGCTCGACCTTCATGCCGCTGTTGCCGTTCGCGGCCAGCTCGCTCGTGGCGCACGAGATGCCCGCGGCCCCGAGGTCCTGGATGGCCTCGACGAGGTCGTCGCGGTACAGCTCGAGGCAGCACTCGATGAGCACCTTCTCGGCGAACGGGTCGCCCACCTGCACCGCGGGACGCTTGGTGGGTCCGCCGTCGGCGAAGGTGTCGGATGCCAGGATGCTGGCGCCGCCGATGCCGTCGCCGCCCGTGCGGGCACCGAACAGCACGACCTTGTTGCCCGCGCCGGAGGCGTTGGCGAGCTTGAGGTCTTCGTGACGGAGGACGCCGACCGCGAGGGCGTTCACGAGCGGGTTGCCCTGGTAGACGGCGTCGAACACCGTCTCGCCGCCGATGTTCGGCAGGCCCAGGCAGTTGCCGTAGAACGAGATGCCGCTGGTGACGCCGTGGACGACGCGCGGGGTGTCGGGGTGGTCGATCGCGCCGAAGCGCAGCTGGTCCATAACGGCGACCGGGCGCGCGCCCATCGAGATGATGTCGCGCACGATGCCGCCGACGCCGGTCGCGGCGCCCTGGAACGGCTCGATGTAGCTGGGGTGGTTGTGCGACTCGACCTTGAAGGTGACCGCCCAGCCGTCGCCCACGTCGACGACGCCGGCGTTCTGGCCCATGCCGACCATGAGGCGGGTCTTCATCTCGTCGCTGACCTTCTGGCCGAACTGGCGCAGGTAGATCTTGCTCGACTTGTAGGAGCAGTGCTCGCTCCACATGACCGAGTACATCGCCAGCTCACCGCTCGTGGGGCGGCGGCCCAGGATCTCGCGGATCTGGGCGTACTCGTCGTCCTTGAGGCCGAGGGCGCCGTACGGCTGGTCCTTCTCGGGAGTGGCGATCGCGTTCTCGACCGTGTCGGCCAGGGCCGTGCGGTGGGCGGGTGCGGCGGATTCGGGTGAGTGGGTCACGCGGCTGAGCTCCAAGAATCGCGGGGGCCGGACGGAGTCAGTCTAGTTGGGCGGGTGATCCCGGGTCGCCGCGGGGCCTGGCCCCGGGTCCGCACCCTCAGTGATGTGCACAACCTCAGCCACGCCGCGGGACATCGGGCTGACCTTGTGCGAATCGCTGAGGTTGTGCTCCGGCCGCTAGGCGGTCTTCGCCACCCGGACGCGCAGGCTCTTCATCAGCGGCTGGTCGCTCTGGCGGCTGTAGTCGTCGGGGCCGAGGAGCACGTTCATCTCGGGGAAGTACCCGGCGGCGCTGCCGCGCGGGGTGTCGTACTGCAGCGCGCGGAACGCCGTGACGCTGCGCACCGACCCGTCGCGCGAGGTCGCGACGATGTCGACGAGGTCGCCCTCGGCGATGCCGCGTTCCCGCATGTCTTTCCGGTTCATGAAGATGAGCTCGCGGATGTTGCGGACGCCGCGGTACCGATCGTCGGCGGAGTAGATCGTGGTGTTCCACTGGTCGTGCGAGCGCATGGTCTGCAGCACCAGCACGTCGGAGTCGGCGGGGATGACGTCGGGCAGTTCAGCGGTCGAGAACTCGGCCTTGCCCGAGGGCGTGCGGAAGTCGCGCTCGCGCGCCGGCTGCGGGATGCGGAAGCCCCAGTGCTGGCGCACGAGCTCGTTGAAGCCCTCGAAGCCGGGCAGCACCTTGGCCATGGTGTCGCGGATGCGGTCGTAGTCGGCGACGTACCACTCCCACGGGGTCTGCGAGTCGGGCATCGCCGCCCGCGCGATGCGGGCGATGATCGCGGGCTCGCTGAGCAGGTGCGGAGACGCGGGCTTGCGCGACCCGAGCGAGAGCATCACGGAACTCATGGCATCCTCGGTCGAGATCGACTGGGGTCCCGCCTCTTGCTCGTCGCGCTCGGTGCGGCCGAGGCACGGGAGGATCAGCGCCTCTTTTCCGTGGGTGAGGTGGCTGCGGTTGAGCTTCGTGCTGACGTGCACGGTGAGGTCGCAGCGGCTCATGCCCTCGGCGGTGAGCGCGGTGTCGGGAGCAGCGCGCACGAAGTTGCCGCCCATGCCGACGAACACCTTCAGGTCGCCACGGTGCAGCGCCGCGACGGTGTGCACGGTGTCGAGTCCGGGATCGCGGGGCGAACGGATGCCGCACACCTCGTCGAGCTTCGCGAGCCACGCCTCCGTGGGCTTGTGGTTGATCCCGCACGTGCGGTTGCCCTGCACGTTGCTGTGGCCGCGCACGGGAGAGGGGCCGGTGCCCAGGCGCCCGACGTTGCCGCGCAGGAGCAGCAGGTTGACGATCTCGCGGACGGTGTCGACGCCGTGCTCGTGCTGGCTGACGCCGAGGCACCAGCTGATCACGGTGCGGTCGGCGGCGAGGTAGATGCCGGCGGCGGCGCGGATCTCGGTCTCGGTGAGGCCCGACTGGGTGACGAGGTCGTCCCACGCGGTGGCCTCGACGAGCGCGCGGTACTCGTCGAACCCGTGCGTGTAGCCCTCGACGAACGCGCGGTCGAGCACCGAGGGATCGGTCTCGGCGGCCTCGAACACGACCTTGGCCATGCCGCGCACGAGCGCGAGGTCGCCCCCGGGCCGCACCTGCAGGTTCATGGTGCTCGTGGGGTGGTCGGTGAACGTCGCCATGTCGAGGATCTCGTGCGGCACGATCGTGCGGGTGGCCGCTACCTCACGGAGCGGGTTCACGTGCACGACCTGGGCGCCGCGCTCGACCGCCTCGGCGAGGCTCGTGAGCATGCGCGGGGCGTTCGAGGCGGCGTTGACGCCCAGCACGAACAGGGCGTCGCAGTTCTGCCAGTCCTCGAGGTCGGCGGTGCCCTTGGGCGTGGCGAGGGATGCCGTGAGCCCGCGGCCCGAGCCCTCGTGGCACATGTTCGAGCAGTCGGGGAGGTTGTTCGTGCCGAGCTCGCGCGCGAACAGCTGGTACAGGAACGAGGCCTCATTACTCAGGCGTCCGGAGGTGTAGAACGCGGCCTGATCGGGGCTGTCGAGGCCCTGGAGGTGCTGCCCGATGAGGCGGAACGCGTCGTTCCACGAGATCGGCACGTAGTGGTCGGTCGCGGCGTCGTACGCCATCGGGCCCACCAGGCGCCCGGCATCCTCGAGGGCGAAGTCGGTCCATTCCGCGAGCTCGGCGACGGAGTGCTCGGCGAAGAACTCCTTGCCCACGCGCTTGTGGGTCATCTCCCACGTGACGTGCTTGATGCCGTTCTCGCAGATGTCGAGGGCGACGCCCTTGTCGTCGGGCCACGCGCACCCGGGGCAGTCGAAACCGCTCTTGGGGTGGTTCATCGTGAACATCGCCTTGGTGCCGGCGACCGGCTGACGCTGCTCGAACAGCACCTTGCCGACCGTCAGGGCGGCGCCCCACCCCGCGGCGGGGTGCGTGTACTCGCCGGTGCTCGACCAGTCGCCCGAGACGGCGGGGCCGAGGCCCCCCTGGCGCGGTGCGTCTTTCATCAGCCCGAACGCGTCACCCATGCTCACCCTCCGATGATCTCGGCGCCGAGTCGATGGCATCCATACTCCGAGCGCCCTCGGGTCAGCGTACGCCTGACGCCTCGACGCGCGAGGGGGTTGTGGAGGGAACGACGATGCGATCCGTCCGGGTGTACAGGTTCATGCTGCCGCCCCGGACGAATCCGGCCACGGTGAGCCCGGCGCGCTCGCCGAGCTCGACCGCGAGCGACGAGGGGGCCGAGACGGCGGAGAGGATCGGGATGCCGGCCATCACGGCCTTCTGCACGAGCTCGAAGCTCACGCGACCCGAGACCTGCAGCACGGTTCCGCGCAGCGGCAGTCGATCGTTCAGCACCGCCCAACCGACCACTTTGTCGACGGCGTTGTGGCGCCCCACGTCTTCGCGCACGACGAGCATCTCGCCGGAAGCGACGTCGAACAGGGCGGCGGCGTGCAGCCCCCCGGTCTTCTCGAACACTTTCTGCCCCTCGCGGAGCCGGTCCGGCAGCGCCGCGAGATCTTCGGCCGAGACGCGGATGCCGTCCTCCGACACGTCGTACGACGACACCTTCTCCACCGCCTCGATGGATGCCGTTCCGCACACGCCGCACGAACTGGTCGTGTAGAAGTTGCGCGCGATATCGGGCGAGGGGAGCGCCACCCCGGGCGCGAGCGTGAGATCGAGGACGTTGTAGGTGTTGCCGTCGGCGCCGCCCGTCCCCGGTCCTCCGCAGTGGATGGCGCGCGCGAACTGGTCGCCGCGGTGGATCACGCCCTCGGACACCAGGAACCCGGCGGCGAGCTCGACGTCGTGGCCGGGCGTGCGCATCGTCACCGACAGCGGCGCCCCCGCGACACGGATCTCGAGCGGCTCCTCGACGGCGACGGCATCCGCCCGCTGGCGGTTCACGCCGTCGAGCGTGATGCGGGTGACGCGCCGCGCGGCGGTGAGGCGGCCCACGTCAGAACCGTCGCTGCGAGGTGGGGGACATGCGTCGAGCGTACGCCCGGGTCACCGGGCGGGGCCCGTGTCGTACGCATGTGGTGGAATGGCAGCGAACGGGACGCCGGAGGAGGAGCATGTCAGCGAGAGCGGGACGCGCCCGCCGCGCCGCGCGCGGTGTCTCCGCCGCCGTGCTCGCGACCTTCGTCGCGACCCTCTCGCACTCCGTCGCCGCCGGTGACCTACCCGCCGTGCTGAACGTCGTGCTCGCCGTCAGCCTCGCCGCGCCCCTGTGTATCGCCCTCGTCGGGCGCACCGTGTCGTGGGTCCGGCTCACGGCCGCCATCGCGACGAGCCAACTGCTGTTCCACTCCCTGCTGGCCCTCGATCTGAGCGGGACGGGTGTGCCGGTGGGCGCCTCGCACCACGGCGGCGCCGTCGCGCTCACCGAGGCCGCGGCATCCGGGCACTCGCACATGCTCACGGGCACCGAGTCGCCGTGGATGTGGGCCGCGCACGCGCTCGCCGCGGCGGTCACCGTCGTGGCGCTCGGCTCGGGGGAACGCGCACTGCGCACCGTTGCGGGGCTGCTGGCCGACACGTTCCGGGCTCTGGTCCCGGTGCGGGAGTCGCGCCCGGCCGCGGCGCCGCGCCTGCGGCCCGAGACACCGCTGCTCACGGCCTCGATGACCGTGCTTTCCGGGATGAGGCACCGGGGTCCGCCGCTCGCGGCCTGACTCCGACTCTCCTCACCCTTCGCGCCTCGGCGTGCCTTCACGCCTGCGCACTTTCAGAAAGCAGCATCCATGTCCCGTAAGACTCTGCGCGCCCTCGTGGGCGCCACCGCCGGCCTCGCGCTCGCGATCGGCGTTCCCCTGGCGGCGTCCGCCCACGTCACCGTCAACCCCAACACCGCGACTCCGGGCACGTACGCCACGGTCAACTTCCGTGTGCCCACCGAGTCCGCAACCGCCTCCACGGTCAAGGTCGAAGTGACCCTGCCCACCGACACCCCCTTCACGGCCGTCCTCGTGCAGCCCGTGCCCGGGTGGACCGCGACCGTCGAGAAGGGGGCGTTGCCGGCCCCCGTCGAGGTGGACGGCAACACCATCAGTGACGGCCCGCTGAAGATCGTCTGGCAGGCCGACCCCGGCGTGGGCATCGGTCAGGACCAGTTCCAGATGTTCTCGGCCGTGCTCGGGCCCGTGCCCGACACCGGTCACGTCGTCCTCCCCGCCGTGCAGACGTACTCCGACGGCGACGTTGTGAACTGGGCCGCGACGCCCGACGAGGTCGCCGCGGACGACACCCTCGAACCGGCACCGGTGCTGTACATCACCGACACTCCGCCGGCCTCCGGTCACGGAGCCGGTCACAGCACCGCCACGCCGGCGCCTTCGGACGACCACGGCGCGGCCGAGGCCTCGACGACGACCGACGGCTCGGCCGGCGCAGCCCTGGGTCTCAGCATCGCGGCGCTCGTGATCGGCATCGGCGGGGCCGTGCTCGGCGCCCTCGCCTTCGCCCGCCGTCCGAAGAAGGCCTGACCGTGGGTGCGCCCACGGGGGCTGCGCGTCGGGTCCGCGGACGCGGTGCGGTCGCCGCCCTGATCGTCGCCGCCGCCGTGGGCGCGTTCGGCGGGGCTCAGGCCGCGTCCGCGCACGACAGCCTCGTCTCGTCGACGCCGTCGGCGGACGAGACCGTGTCCACGGCATCCGGGGTGGAGCTGACTTTCAGCGCCAACCTCCTCGGCGCGGACGGCGGCAACGAGGTCATCGTCGTCGGCCCCGACTCCCGCCACTACGAGACGGACTGCACGGCGCTCGCCGGTCCGACGCTGACCACCCCGGTCCAGCTCGGCCCCGCGGGCGAGTACCAGGTGACCTGGCGGGCGGTCTCGTCCGACGGGCATCCGGTTTCGGGCACGTACGCGTTCGCCTACGCCCCCGCCGCGGGTGCGCCGGCCGCCCCGGGAGTGGAGACCTCGCCGTGCGCGAAGGTCGCCGCCGACCAGGCGGCGCCGGCGACGGATGCCACGGCCCCCGCGTCCGGCCCGTCCGGGCTCGCGATCGGCCTGGCCGTCGGAGGCGTCGCGGTGATCGCGGTCGGTGTCGTGGTGTTCCTG
>NZ_CAKKMM010000020.1:0-25676 GCF_918698205.1 Microbacterium sp. Bi128
TGGCCCAGACGCTGCCGGAGCTGTTCGTGTCGATGCGGGTGCGCCCCGTCGGCGATTACCCCAACAAGCTGCTCGCGGCGCTGCGCGCGTCGGCCCCGCCCGGCATCGACGACCCGAACATCGTGGTGCTCACCCCCGGCGTCTACAACTCGGCCTACTTCGAGCACACGCTGCTCGCGCGGCTCATGGGCGTCGAGCTGGTCGAGGGCCGCGACCTGCTGTGCATCGGCGGCAAGGTGTTCATGCGGACCACCCGCGGCCCGCAGCGCGTCGACGTCATCTACCGCCGCGTCGACGACGACTTCCTCGACCCGCTGCAGTTCCGCGCCGACTCGATGCTCGGAGCCCCCGGGCTCATGCTCGCCGCGCGCCTGGGCAACGTCACGATCGCCAACGCGGTCGGCAACGGCGTCGCCGACGACAAGCTGCTCTACACGTACGTGCCCGATCTGATCCGGTACTACCTCGCCGAGGAGCCGATCCTGAAGAACGTCGACACGTGGCGTCTCGAGGATCCGGGCGCGCTCGAAGAAGTGCTCGACCGCCTCGACGAGATCGTCGTGAAGCCCGTCGACGGATCGGGTGGCAAGGGGCTCGTGGTGGGCCCGGATGCCTCGCCCGCCGAACTCGACACGCTGCGCAAGCGCCTGCTCGCCGACCCGCGCGGATGGATCGCGCAGCCGGTCGTGATGCTCTCGACCATCCCGACGCTCGTCGAGGACGGCATGCGGCCCCGCCACGCCGACCTGCGCCCTTTCGCGGTCAACGACGGCGACGACATCTGGGTGCTGCCCGGCGGTCTGACGCGCGTGGCCCTTCCCGAGGGGCAGCTCGTGGTCAACTCCAGCCAGGGCGGCGGCTCGAAGGACACGTGGGTGGTCGGCGGATCGGCTCCCTCGCACGTCGAGTACGGCCAGGGCACGGGGGTGTCGGGCCTGGTCGCCGATCAGGCGGCGGTCACCGAGGCGATCCCGATCATCTACGACGGGCAGCCCGCGCCGGCCACGGCCCCGCACGACGCCCGGGCGGGCCGCGACCAGACGGAACAGCAGCAGCAGGCCGACGCCGGGGTCCAGCACGGACCGCAAGCCGAGCAGCAGCAGCAGTCGCGGGAGGTGCCCTCGTGCTGAGCCGCATCGCCGAGTCGCTGTTCTGGATCGGGCGCTACATCGAGCGCTCCGACGGCACCGCCCGCATCCTCGACGTCCACCTGCAGCTGCTGCTCGAGGACCCGTGGATCGACGAGGACACCGCGTGCCGGTCGCTGCTGAGCGTGATGGGCTCGGCCTTCCCCGAGAACGTCGACAGCGTGCGCCGCGACGACGTGCTCGCGCGTCTCGCCGTGGACCGCATGAACCCGGCGAGCATCGCCTACTCGCTCACCGCGGCGCGCGAGAACGCCCGCCGCGCGCGCGAGATCGTCTCGACCGAGCTGTGGGAGATCCTCAACACCACGAATTCCCGGATGCCACGGCGTCTGCAGACCGACAAGGTGCACGAGTTCTTCCAGTGGGTGCGCGAGCGCGCGGCGCTGGCGATCGGCACGGTCGACTCCTCGACGAACCGCGACGAGGCGTGGCAGTTCTTCACGCTCGGGCGCAGCATCGAGCGCACCGACATGACCGCCCGGCTGCTGGCCACGCGCTCACTCACCGAGGTGTCGGGGCCGTCCTGGACGACGATCCTCCGCTCGTGCGGCGCGTACGAGGCGTATTTGCGCACGTACCGCGGGATGCCGAGTGCCCGCAACGCCGCGGAGTTCCTGCTGCTGGACCGCCTGTTCCCGCGGTCGATCATCTATTCCATCCAGCGCGCCGAGGACTGCATGAGCGCCATCGATCCCCGCGCCGACCGCGTCGGCCACTCCAACACGGTGCTGCGTGCCCTGGGGCAGATCCGCAACGACCTGGAATACCGCCCGATCAGCGACATCCTCGCGGAGCTCCCCGAGCACATGCAGCGCGTGCAGACGGTAACGCGCGAGGCATCCGAGGCGATCCGCTCGCGCTTCTTCCCGACGCAGGCCGAGCCGGCGTGGATCGGAGAGATCTCATGAAGCGTCTGCGCATCGAGCACCAGACCGGCTTCGCGTACCCGGGTGACGTCGTGGCGTCGTACAACGAGGCCCGGATGCTGCCCGTCTCGACCGACAGCCAGTTCGTGCTGAGCTCGTCGCTCGACATCGAGCCCTCCACCTCGGTCAACCAGTACGTCGACTACTTCGGCACGCGCGTCGCCGCGTTCGACGTGCTCTCGCCGCACGCGGCGCTGACGATCACGGCGCGCTCGCTCGTCGAGGTGCGCCCACGTCCGATCGAGCACGCCGACATCACGTGGGACGATTTGCACGACGAAGCCTCGCGGTCGATCCTCACCGTCGAGCAGCTGACGCAGACGCGCCGCACCATGCCCCACCCCGAGGTGGCCGCGCTCGCTCGCGAGATCGCGGCGGAGCACGACCGTCCCGGTCCCGCCGCGCACGCGATCGCCGAGGCCGTCGGCGACGCGATCGAGTACATGCAGGGGGTCACGGGCGTGCACTCCACGGCCCTCGATGCGTGGGAGGCCCGCAAGGGCGTCTGCCAGGACATCGCGCACATCACCCTCGGGGCACTGCGCGAAGTCGGCATCCCCGCCCGCTACGTGTCGGGATACCTGCACCCGAAGCCCTCCGCCGAGGTCGGCGAGGCCGTCACCGGCGAATCGCACGCGTGGGTCGAGTGGTTCGCCGGCGACTGGCAGGGCTTCGACCCCACGAACAACATCGAGATCGGCGACCGTCACGTGCTCGTCGGTCGCGGCCGTGACTACAACGACGTCCCGCCGCTGCGCGGCGTGTACGCCGGTCCCGGCAAGAGCAACCTCAAGGTCAAGGTCACGATCACCCGCGAGACGTAGGTCTCACGGCGCAGAGGGTCTCGCGGCGGGGCGCGGGCGGCACAACTCCGGCGATGTCGGCCGGGAGTGCGGGTGTCGCCGGATTTCGGGCCTGGCTGCAGGAGTTGTGCGGCTTTGCGGAGACGCGCGGCCGGAGAACTTCGGCGCGTCGGGTGCGGGAGTGCGCGTCTCCGAGGAGCCGCATGCCCCGGCACAACTCCGGCGATGTCGGCCGGGAGGGCGGCTGTCGCCGGATTTCGGGCCTGGCTGCAGGAGTTGTGCGGCGCGGAGGAGACGCGCGCGGGCGCGCAACTCCGGCGGCAGGAGCCGCGCGCCCGCGGCGTCGCGACCGGTCAGCCGCCGGTCGAGGCGCGAATCACGAGCTCGGGGCGGAAGCGCACCCGGCGGGGCGTCTTGGCCGGATTGTCGAGCGATTCCAGCAGCAGCTCGATCGCCGTCGCGCCGATCTCGCGCGCGGGCTGACGCACCGACGACAGCGGGACCACGGTCGACTGCGCGAAGTCGATGTCGTCGTACCCGACGATCGCGAGGTCGGCGGGCACCCGGATCGCGCCGAGGATGGCGCTGCCCTGCAGGACCCCGACGGCGAGCAGGTCGTTCGCGCAGAAGGCGGCATCCGGGCGGTCCTCGGGAGCGCGGCGGGCGAACTCCTCGCCGACCTCCCGGCCGGCCAGCACCGTCAGGGTGGGCTTCTCCACGATCTCGAGCTGCGCGTCGGGAACCTCGGCGAGTGCGCGGCGGGCGCCCTCGAGGCGATCGATCACCTGGCGCACCGCGAGCGGCCCGCCGACGAAAGCGATCCGGTGTCGGCCCCGGTCGAGGAGGTGGCGGGCGGCGAGATAGCCGCCCTCGACGTCGTCGACCGCGACCGAGGGCACGCTCCCGTCGGGAGCCTCGCCGTCGACCAGGACGAGGGGGATGCCGGGATGCGCGATCACGGACGCGGCGAGATCGCTCGGTGTGAGCAGGACGCCCCGGACCCGCTGCTCCCGGAAGAGGTCGAGGTAGGCGCTCTCGCGCGAGCCGTCCTGACCGCTGTTGCCGAGCAGCACGGCGAGCCCCTCGGCCTCGGCGCGTTCCTCGGCCCCGCGCGCCACTTCGGCGAAGAAGGGGTTGGCGCTGTCGAGCACGATGAGCCCGACCGAGCGGCTCTGCCCCGCGCGCAGCTGACGGGCGGCGTCGTTCCGGACGAACCCGAGGTCCTCGATCGTGGCGTGCACGCGCGCGACGGTGGCGGGGGACACCTTGTCGGGGCGGTTGAGCACGTTCGAGACGGTCCCCACCGACACCCCCGCTGCCGCAGCCACGTCTTTGATGCTCGCTGACACCGGTGCCCCCTCCCGCTTGACGAACGGCGTCCGCCCACACTATCGTCTGAAACGATTCAGGGCATGAAACGATTCATGCGTTTCGCGCTGCTCCCACCCCCACCGCCGTGGAGAAGGACCCCATGACCACTCTCACCCCCGAGATCCTCACGACCCTCGAAGGGCAGGCCATCGAGCTGCCGTCGTGGGCGTTCGGCAACTCCGGCACCCGTTTCCGCGTCTTCCCGACCGAGGGGACGCCCCGCGATCCGTTCGAGAAGATCGCGGATGCCGCCGAGGTGAATCGGCTGACGGCGCTGGCTCCCGCCGTGGCGCTGCACATCCCGTGGGACCGCGTCGAGGACTACTCCGCGCTCCGCCGGCACGCCGAGGACCTCGGGGTGCGCCTCGGGACGGTCAACTCCAACACCTTCCAGGACGAGGACTACAAGTTCGGCGCCCTCACGCACCACGACGAGCGCATCCGGCGCAAGGCGATCGATCACCACCTCGAGTGCATCGACATCATGGATGCCACCGGCTCGCGCGATCTGAAGATCTGGCTGGCCGAGGGGTCGAACTACCCGGGCCAGAACGACATGCGCGACCGGCAGGACCGCCTGCACGACTCGCTGCAGCAGATCTATGCGCGCCTCGGCGACGAGCAGCGGCTCGTCCTGGAGTACAAGTTCTTCGAGCCGGCGTTCTACCACACCGACGTTCCGGACTGGGGGACCTCCTACGTGCAGGTGGCCGCCCTCGGCGACAAGGCGATGGTGTGCCTCGACACCGGTCACCACGCCCCGGGCACCAACATCGAGTTCATCGTGATGCAGCTGCTGCGCCTCGGGAAGCTCGGCTCCTTCGACTTCAACTCGCGCTTCTACGCCGACGACGACCTCATCGTCGGTGCGGCCGACCCGTTCCAGCTGTTCCGCATCCTCGTCGAGGTCGTGCGCGGCGGCGGCCTCAACAACCCCGACGTGGCCTTCATGCTCGACCAGTGCCACAACATCGAGGACAAGATCCCCGGGCAGATCCGGTCGGTGCTGAACGTGCAGGAGATGACCGCGCGCGCCCTGCTCCTCGACCGCGACGCGCTCGGCGCCGCCCAGCAGGCGAACGACGTCCTGGCCGCCAACGCGGTGATGATGGACGCCTTCTCCACCGACGTCCGCCCCGCGCTCGCCGCGTGGCGCGAGAGCCGTGGTCTCCCCGCCGACCCCATGGCGGCGTATGCCGCCTCCGGCTACCAGGCCCGCATCGCCGCCGACCGCGTCGGCGGCACCCAGGCCGGCTGGGGCGCCTGATCAGACCCACCGGGGCGGCGCCCGATCTCGCCGCCCCGGTGCCTTCCTTTCCGCTCGCTCCGACTCCCGTGAGGAACGTCATGACCACCGACACCGCCGCCGCCCTCATCGCGCGCAGCAACCGCCTCGGCTCCGACCCCAAGGTCACCAACTACGCCGGCGGCAACACGTCCGCCAAGGGCACCGACATCGATCCCGTGACCGGCGAGCCGGTCGAGCTGCTGTGGGTCAAGGGCTCGGGCGGCGACCTGGGCACCCTGACCGAGAAGGGCCTCGCGGTGCTGCGCCTGGACCGCATGCGCGCCCTCGTCGACGTGTATCCCGGCATCGACCGCGAAGACGAAATGGTCGCGGCCTTCGACTACTGCCTCCACGGCAAGGGCGGCGCGGCCCCGTCGATCGACACCGCCATGCACGGACTCGTGGATGCCGCGCACGTCGACCACCTGCACCCGGACGCCGGGATCGCGATCGCGACGGCCGCCGACGGCGAGGAGCTGACCGCGAAGATCTTCGGCGACAAGGTCGTGTGGGTGCCGTGGCGCCGCCCCGGGTTCCAGCTGGGCCTCGACATCGCGGCGATCAAGGCGCAGAACCCCCAGGCGATCGGCACGATCCTCGGCGGCCACGGCATCACCGCGTGGGGCGACACGTCGGACGAGGCCGAGCGCAATTCGCTCTGGATCATCGACACCGCGCAGGCGTACATCGACGCGCACGGGGCGGCGGAGCCGTTCGGCCCGGTCCGCTCGGGATTCGCCGCGCTGCCGGAGGCGGAACGTCGCGCCAAGGCGGCGGCGCTCGCCCCCACCATCCGCGGCCTCGCCTCGACCGACAAGCCCATGGTCGGCCACTTCACCGATTCCGACGTCGTGCTCGACTTCCTGGCATCCGCGAACGCTCCTGCGCTCGCCGCGCTCGGCACGAGCTGCCCCGATCACTTCCTGCGCACCAAGGTCAAGCCGCTGATCCTCGACCTGCCGGCCGACGCCCCGGTCGAGGACGCGATCGCGCGCCTCGCCGAGCTGCACGCGGCGTACCGCGCCGACTACCGGGCCTACTACGACGCCCACGCCGACGCCGACAGCCCCGCGATGCGCGGCGCCGACCCCCTCATCGTCCTCGTCCCCGGCGTCGGCATGTTCTCGTACGGCGCGAACAAGCAGACCGCCCGCGTCGCGGGGGAGTTCTACGTCAACGCCATCAACGTGATGCGCGGCGCCGAGGCGCTGTCGACCTACGCCCCGATCTCGGACGCCGAGAAGTTCCGCATCGAGTACTGGGCGCTGGAAGAGGCCAAGCTGCAGCGGATGCCGAAGCCCAAGACGCACCAGGGGCGCATCGCGTTCGTCACGGGCGCGGCATCCGGGATCGGCAAGGCCATCGCCACGCGTCTGGCCGCGGAGGGCGCGTGCGTCGTCGTCGCCGACCTCGACCTCGAGAAGGCGCAGGCCGCGGCCGCCGAGCTCGGCGGAACCGACGTCGCGATCGGCGTCGCGGCGAACGTCGCGGATGCCGAGGGCGTGCAGGCCGCGATCGACGCCACGCTGCTCGCGTTCGGCGGCGTCGACCTCGTCGTCAACAACGCGGGTCTGTCGCTGTCGAAGCCGCTGCTGGAGACCACCGAGAAGGACTGGGACCTGCAGCACGACGTCATGGCGAAGGGGTCGTTCCTGGTGTCGAAGGCCGCCGCGAAGGCGCTCATCGCGCAGAAGATGGGCGGCGACGTCATCTACATCTCGTCGAAGAACAGCGTCTTCGCCGGGCCCAACAACATCGCGTACTCGGCGACCAAGGCCGACCAGGCCCACCAGGTGCGCCTCCTCGCCGTCGAGCTCGGCGAGCACGGCGTGCGGGTGAACGGCATCAACCCCGACGGCGTCGTGCGCGGCTCCGGGATCTTCGCCGCAGGCTGGGGCGCCAACCGCGCGGCCACCTACGGCGTCAAGGAAGAGGACCTCGGTCAGTTCTACGCCAACCGCACGATCCTCAAGCGCGAGGTCGTGCCCGAGAACGTCGCCGACGCGGTGTACGTCCTCACCGGTCCCGAGCTTTCGCGCACGACCGGTCTGCACGTGCCCGTGGACTCCGGCGTCGCCGCGGCGTTCCTGCGATGAGCGCGTCGCGCGTCGTCGCGGCGGTCGACCTGGGCGCGACGAGCGGTCGCGTGATGATCGGCCGCGTCGGCGACGACACGCTCGAACTCGAAGAGGTCGCCCGGTTCCCCAACGGCCCCGTCGAGCGGGAGGACGGCTGGCACTGGGACATCGAGGCGCTGTGGGCGCACGTGCGGACGGGACTCGCCGAGGCTCTCCGGCGGGAGCCGGGGATCGAGAGCGTCGGCATCGACTCGTGGGCCGTGGACTACGCGCTGCTGCGGGGCGACGAACTGCTCGCCGAGCCGTTCCACTACCGTGACGCGCGGACCGCGCGCGGAGTGGATGCCGTCCACGCGGTCGTCCCGTTCGCGGAGCTCTACCGCCGCAACGGCCTGCAGTTCCTGCCGTTCACGACGCTGTACCAGTACGCCGCCGATCCTCTCGTCGACGGCGCCGAGGTGAGCCTGCTGATCCCCGACCTCTTCGCCGCCCGCCTGACGGGCCGCCGTGTGGCGGAGCGGACGAACGCCTCCACGACGGGACTGCTGGACGTGCACACGGGGGAGTGGGACACCGCGCTCGCCGCGACGCTCGGGATCCCGGCATCCGTGCTCCCCCCGCTCGTGGACCCCGGCGACGAGATCGGTTCGACGGCGGACGATCTCGGTGCGCTCCCCGTGATCGCCGTCGGCTCCCACGACACCGCATCGGCGATCGTCGCGGTGCCGCTGTCGTCCCCGAACGCGGCGTACATCTCGTGCGGAACGTGGGGCCTCGTGGGTCTCGAGGTCGCGGAGCCGATCGTGACGGATGCCGCCCGCGCGGCGAACTTCACCAACGAAGGCGGCGTCGACGGACGGGTGCGGTTCCTGCACAACGTCACGGGCCTGTGGCTGCTGAGCGAGACCGTGCGGGCGTGGGAGGCGGAGGACGCAGCCGCGATCAATCTGCCCGCGTTGCTGCGCGCGGCGTCGGCGGAACCGGATCCCGCGGACCTCTTCGACGCCGATGACCCGACCCTCGCCACGCCCGGCGAGATGCCCGGCCGGATCGCCGCGCTCCTGGGCGTGAAGCCGCCGACGCCGGATGAGCGACCGGCGTTCGTTCGCGTGATCGTCGAGAGCATCGCCGCGGCGTTCGCGCGCGCCGTCCGCACCGCCGGCGTGCTCGCCGCGCGCGAGGTCGACGTCGTGCACCTCGTCGGCGGCGGCGCGCTCAATGCGCTCCTGTGCCAGGCGACCGCGGATCGGACCGGACTGCCCGTGCTCGCGGGGCCGGTCGAGGCCACCGCACTCGGCAACGTCCTCGTGCAAGTCCGTGCGCTCGGCGGCTTCGGCCCCGACGCGCCCTTGGAGGATCTGCGCGGGCGCGTCGCGCGCGCGTTCCCTCCCCTCCGCTACGACCCCCGTCCCTGATCGTCGCGCCCGGTCCCAGGATCGGGCGTAGTCTGTGGTCAGACCACACGAAAGCGAGAATCCATGGTTCAGCGTCAGCTGCCCAAGGTCGGCGAGCTCCTCGAGCTCATGCAGTTCAAGAAGCCCGAGCTCGACGCGCGCAAGCGCCGTCTCGACGCGGCATTGACGATCGACGATCTGCGCACGATCGCGAAACGGCGCACCCCGAAGGCGGCGTTCGACTACACCGACGGTGCCGCGGAGGGTGAGCTCTCGCTCGACCGCGCGCGACGCGCGTTCGAAGACGTCGAGTTCCACCCCGACATCCTGCGTCCGGCCGCGAACGTCGACACGTCGTGCGAGATCCTCGGGGGCCCCTCGGCGCTGCCGTTCGGCATCGCCCCGACCGGGTTCACGCGCCTCATGCAGACCGAGGGAGAGACTGCCGGGGCCTCCGCGGCGGCGGCCGCCGGCATCCCGTTCACGCTCTCGACGCTGGGGACGACCTCGATCGAAGGGGTCAAGGCCGCCAACCCGGTGGGCCGCAACTGGTTCCAGCTGTACGTCATGCGCCAGCGCGATATCTCGTTCGGCCTCGTCGAGCGCGCCGCGGCCGCGGGCTTCGACACGCTCATGTTCACCGTGGACACCCCCGTCGCCGGCGCGCGCCTGCGCGACAAGCGCAACGGCTTCTCGATCCCGCCGCAGCTCACCGTCGGCACCATCGTCAACGCCATCCCGCGCCCCTGGTGGTGGTTCGACTTCCTCACGACCCCCAAGCTCGAGTTCGCCTCGCTCAGCACGACCGGCGGCACCGTCGGCGAGCTCCTCAACGCCGCGATGGACCCCACCATCAGCTATGACGACCTCGACGTCATCCGCGGCATGTGGCCCGGCAAGCTCGTCGTCAAGGGCGTGCAGAACGTCACCGACGCCGCCCGCCTGGTCGATCTCGGCGTCGACGGCATCGTCCTGTCCAACCACGGCGGTCGTCAGCTCGATCGCGCGCCCATCCCGTTCCGTCTGCTGCCGAAGGTCGTGCGCGAGGTCGGCGCGGACGCGACGATCATGGTCGACACCGGGATCATGAACGGCGCCGACATCGTGGCATCCGTCGCCCTCGGCGCGAAGTTCACCCTCATCGGCCGCGCCTACCTGTACGGCCTGATGGCCGGCGGACGCCAGGGTGTGGACCGGACGATCGCGATCCTCCGCAGCGAGATCGAGCGCACGATGGCGCTGCTCGGGGTCTCGAGCCTCGACGAGCTCGAGCCCCGCCACGTCACCCAGCTCACGCGCCTCGTTCCGGTCGGCGACCGGTGAGACGGACGGCGGCCGGTCCCCTCACCGGTCGCCGTCCGCCGCGGCCGGTTCCCGGCGGCGGCCGCGCTCCCCGGTGCTGCTCGCCGCTGCGCCGAGGGTGAGCGTGGAGGCCAGGCCGAGGGCGAGGAACCCCGCCGCGGTGAACGCCGCCGCGCGCGTGCCGTCGCTGAACGCCGCCCGGGCGTCGGCGGCGATGTCCTGCGTCTGCGGCGACTGCTCGAGGCCCAGGATCGCCGCCCCGGCGCTGTCGACCACCTGCGAGACCACCTGATCGCGCTGCTCCGCGGGGAGGTCGCGGTCGTCGAGGGCCGAGGTCAGCACGCTCGAGGTCGTCGAGAACAGGACCGTTCCCAGGATCGCCACGCCCAGGGCCGCGCCGAGCTGCCGCGAGGTGGACTGCGTGCCCGAGGCCGCACCGCTCTCGGACGGCGGTACCTCGGCGAGCACCACCCCGGTCAGCTGAGCGGTGGCCAAGCCGACGCCGATCCCGTAGACGAACAGGAACGGGATGAGCGGTCCCCACGCGGCAACCGGGCCGATGGTGACGGCGACACCGGCGACGCCGATGATCTCGGCGAGCAGGCCCCCGCGCACGATCCAGACGGGCGCGACCTTGCCGCTGAGGGCCCCGGCGATGCCGCTCGCGACGCAGGAACCGATCGCGAGGGCGAGCAGCAGGAGGCCCGTCTGCAGCGCGTCGAACCCGACGACGAACTGGAGCCAGAGCGGGAGCGCGAGGATGATGCCGAACTCGCCGAGCGAGACGACGGCGGCGGCGATGTTGCCGTTGCGGAACGACGCGATGCGGAACAGCCCGAGCGCGAGGAGGGTGGAGCGTCCCGCGCGCTGGCGGTGGAGGCCCCACGCGATGAACGCCGCGAGGGCGACCGCCGCCACGGCGAACGCGATCGGCACGGGCGAGAGCGAGAAGGGCCACTGCCAGCCCCCGATCTCGGGGGTCTCCTCGACCGTCCACCACCCGTAGGTGCGGCCCTCGATGAGGCCGAACACCAGGGGCGCCATCGTCAGCACCGACAGCAGAGCGCCCACCCCGTCGATGGATTCGCGGCGGTCGCTGCGGGACTCCGCGACCGTGAACAGCACGCCGACGACGATCAGGATGCCGAGGGGGATGTTGATCCCGAACGCCCAGCGCCACGAGAACGCGGTGGTCAGCCAGCCCCCGAGCAGCGGGCCGACGGCCGCCATCCCGCCGATCGTGGAGCCCCAGACGGCGAACGCGATGCCGCGCTCGCGCCCGCGGAACGTGGCGTTGATGAGCGACAGCGTCGTGGGAAGGATCATCGCGCCCCCGATGCCCTGGATCAGTCGCGCGAGGATCAGCAGCCCGCCGGTGGGGGCGAGGGCGGCGGCGATCGAGGCGAGCGCGAAGATCACGACCCCGATGAGCATGAGACGGCGGCGCCCGAAGCGGTCCGCGAGGCTGCCGAAGACCAGCAGCAGGGACGCGAAGACGAGCGTGTAGGCCTCTTGTACCCACTGGACCTCGGTCGACGAGATGCCGAGGTCCTCGACGATGGAGGGGACGGCGACGTTGACGATCGTCGAGTCGACGATGATCAGCGAGACGGCGATGCTGATGAAGACGAGCCCCGCCCAGCGGCGCCCGTCCATACGAGTGGTCATATCGCTAGCTTATCTAGCTATACCGCGCCACAGCGAGGAGCAATTCGCGCCACCTGGCCGTCTCGCGCACGACGTGACCTAGCATGCCGACATGAGGAGTGCGCCGTGATCGAGGCATCCCCGCTCCGCAACATCCGGGCGATCGCGGAGCGTGTGGTGACCGGGATCCTTCCGCTCGCGCCGGCTCCCGACGTCGCCGACTTGCGTTTCCTGGCCGACATCGAGGCGGGACCCGCGCCCAAGGTCTGGGTCGACGGCAACGCCCGCACGCTCGAAGCGATGCTGATCGCGCGGGCGCGCCTCGACCACGTCGACGGCAGTCTGAGCCTGATCGACACGCACTTCGCGGACGGACGACTGCGAGCCCCGGCCCGGCTGGAACCGGCGACGAGGTCGACGTTGTCTTCGGCCGTCGCCGAGGCCTACGCGGCGGCGGGACGGCCGCGCCGCGCCGGCGAATACGCCGCCGCGGCGATCGCCTACGCCGACGACGCCGCCACGCTCTACCGCGCCCATGCCGTGCGCAGCCTCGCCACCGCGATCAACGGCGAGTACCGCCTGTCCGAGGAGAGTCTGCGGGTGTGCGAGGAACTGGCATCCGGATCCGGGTGGGATGCCGTTCACCCCGACTACGACCTGCTGCTCGCGCGTCTCCTCGTGGCATCCGCCGCGCTGGACGCCGACACCCTCGACGCGACCGCCGACCGACTGCGGGCCGGTTCTCCCGGCGACCCCTTCTGGCAGTACTCCGCGCGGGTGGCCGAGGCGATGGCGGCTCTCATTCGGCGCGACTACGCCGAGGGGATGGTGCTCGTGGCCGCCCTCACGGGCGGCACCGCGTCGTACTCCGGCCACACCATGGTGCGGGGGTTCGCGCAGGGGGTCTACGCCGACCTGCTGCTCGCCCGGGGCGAGGCGCGTCGCGCCCTCGCCGCGCTCGAGGGTCGGGAATCCCCGCCCGGGCACGCCCTGTGCTTCGACATGCAGCGCGCCGCCGCACTCATCGCGCTCGGGCGCGAGCGCGAGGTGCTGGAGTCCACCGATCCGTGCATCCGGTTGGGCACGCGTCACTGCGTCCGGACGCTCACTCCGCTCCTGGTGCGCCGCGCCGTCGCGCACGCGCGTCTGGGCAACCAGGAGGCCGCCGACGCCGCGTTCGCGGAGGGGTTCGCCCTCTCCGAGCGCCTCGGCGTCTCGCTGACGCCGTACCTCACCCTGCCGCAGCCCGATCTCCGGGACCTCTTGGAACGGATGGCGCAGAACCAGCCCTCGTCCGCTGAGGCGGCGCGGCGGATCTCCGGCATGCTCGCGCTCGTGCCGACCCGCGAGCACCTGCCGCCGCTTCCCAGCCTCAGTCCGCGAGAGGAGCGGCTGGCTCTGGCGCTGCGGGGGCCGCGGAGCCTCCCGCAGATCGCCGACGAGCTCGACGTGTCACCGAACACCGTCAAGTCCCAGCTGCGGTCGATCTACGCGAAACTGCAGGTGTCGGGGCGCGATGCCGCCGTGGCCGTGCTCGAGGCGCACGGCTTCTACGTGTGACGCCCGTTCCCGCCCGGACCGTTGCCGCCTACGCGGAGGGACGTGCGGTGGAGGCCGGACGCGGATGCGCGCTGCCGCGCGGCGGGCGCTCCGCGGAGGGCAACGGGATCGGCGTCGTGCCGGCGATCTCGTCGCTGAAGTCCTCGGGCTCGGGCGCGATCGTCGTGATCGGACGCGTCTCGTCGAGCGTGAGTCGGAACCGCTTCGTGTCGTGCCGGTGGACGCGGCCCGACGCCAGCGTCCAGGCCACTCCGATGCCGCACGCCACGAACGCGACGACGGCGGCGAGGCCGATCGCGGTGCGCGGTCCGAACTCGTCGGCGACCCAGCCGACCACGGGGGCGCCGACGGGCGTCCCGCCCAGCAGGATCGCCATGTACAGCGCGAGCACGCGGCCGCGCAACGCCGGGTCGGTCGTGGTCTGCACGTAGCCGTTCGCCGTGGTCAGCATCGTCACGACGCAGAACCCCGTGAGCACGAGGGTGGCGGCATAGGTGCCGTAGCTGGGGGCGAAGACCGAGAGCGTGGATGCCACGGCGAAGCCGCCGGACCCGAGGATCACCACGCGCATCCGGGCGCGGTCGCGGCGCGCGGCGAGAAGGGCTCCGGCGAGGGACCCGATCGCCACGAACGAGCTCAGCAGGCCGAAGCCGTCGGCGCCGCGCCCGAACTCCAGCGCCATCGTCGAGGCGAAGATCGGGAAGTTCATGCCGAAGGCGCCCAGGAGGAACACCATTGCGAAGATCACGACCAGGTCGGGACGCTTCGCGACGTACCGGAACCCGTCCGCCAAGCGCGCGGGGCCGCCGCGGCGGTGGTGGACGACCAACTCGTGGGGTCGCATGAGGAGCAGGGCGCCGATCATGGCGAGGAACGTCACGGCGTTGGTGAGGAACACCCAGCCCGTGCCGACGACCACGATCATGAGTCCCGCCACCGCCGGGCCGATCAGGCGCGCGGTGTTGAACGAGGCGGCGTTGAGGGCGACGGCGTTGGACGCGTTCTCCTTCGCGACGAGGTCGGAGACGAACGCCTGGCGGGCGGGGTTGTCGAAGGCGGTGATCACGCCCAGCGCGAGGGCGAACACGAACATCAGCGGCAGCGTCATGACTCCCGTCACGAGCAGGATGCCGAGCGTCACGGCCAGCAGGAGCATCGCGCTCTGCGTGCACATGATCAGCCTGCGCCGGTCGAACCGGTCGGCGACCCAACCCGTGACGCCCACGAGCAGCAGCGGCGGTGCGAACTGGAGCGCCATCGTCACGCCCATCGCGGCGGCGTCGTTCGGCGTGAGTTCGGTCAGCACGACCCAGTTCTGGGCCGTGGCCTGCATCCATGCGCCGATGTTCGACACGAGCGCGCCGATGAACCAGACGCGATAGTTGTAGACCGAGAACGAGCGGAACATCGCACTCATGTGTCTGCCACCTTTCGCATGATCTCGGCTGCTGCGGCCAGGGTCCGCCGCTCGTCGGCGTCGAGGGAGGCCAGCGCTCCTTCGAGCCAGGCGTCGCGACGCCGCACGGTTTCGTCGACGACGAGGCGTCCGGCATCCGTCAGGGCGATCGTCACTTTGCGGCGGTCGTCGTCGTCCGGGGTGCGCGAGAGGTAGCCCGCTTCCTCGAGGAGCGACACGGTGCGGTTCATCGACGGAGCCGTCACACGCTCACGGTCGGCGAGTTGGCCGAGGGTGTGCTCGCCATGGAGCGTGAGGGCGGCGAGCACCGCGAACTGTCCGTCGCTCATGGTGTCGATCGCGCGCTGTGCGCGCAGGCGACGGGCGAGACGGAACGTCGCCATCCTCAGCTCGGAGGCGGCGGCGCTGAAGTCGTCACGCGAGTCGGAGAGGGGGGATTCGTCGACGCGTTCGTTCATGGTGCTCGATAGTTAGCATAGCTCATTAGTCTTGCTAACGGTCTGTTCGTCGCATCTCCGTCGTGTGCGTCCCCTGTATTCGCCGCGCGGATCGAGCCCGCGGCATCCGGGGCCCGCCCCTAGACTCGGCGCATGCCCGAGTTCGTCGACGCCTACGGCATCTCCATCGTCTACGACGTGTACGACGCCGAGGAGCCCCGGGCGGTCGTCCAGCTGCTGCACGGGGTGGGTGAGCACGCCGGTCGGTACGGTGCCCTCATCGCGGCGCTCGTCGCCGACGGCTACACCGTGTACGCCGACGACCACCGCGGCCACGGCCGCACGGGCCTGCGGCAGTGGGGCGGCGACCACGGCAAGCTCGGACGTCTCGGTCCCGGGGGCCTCGGGGCCGCCCGCGACGCCGTGTGGACCCTCAGCCAGATGATCCGCGAGACGCACCCCGACCTTCCGCTCGTGCTCCTCGGGCACTCGTGGGGCTCGTTCCTCGCGCAGATGCTGGTGGACCGGCATCCGGATGCCTTCGACGCGGTCGTCCTCAGCGGATCGGCGCTGCGCTGGCCCGGTGCGCTGAACTCCGGCGACCTCAATGCCCCGTGGACGCACGTGCGCGGCTCGGGCATGGAGTGGCTCTCCAGCGACGAGCAGGTCGGGCGGGATTTCGTCGCCGATCCGCTGACGACCTCGACGCCCCTGCTGCGGCTGTTCGGCCCGGTCGAGACCGCGAAGCTGATCGGCCGCCCGCGGCGCGACCTGGGGCATGACGTCCCGATGCTGCTGATGGTCGGGCGCGACGACACCGTCGGCGGTCCGCGCAGCGTGCACCGCCTGGCCGACGCGTACCGCACCCGCTCGGGGCTGACCGACGTGACCACCCTCGTCTACCCTGGTGCCCGGCACGAGATCTTCGCCGAGGTGCAGCAGGCCGACGTGCGCGCCGACCTGCTCGCCTGGCTCGACGCCCGGTTCCCCGCGCGCGGCTGACGCGCCCGCGTCTTTCCCGGGACCCGCCGTAGGCTGGAGTCATGCACGGCGAGTACAAGGTCCCCGGCGGGAAGCTGGTCGTCGTCGACCTCGACGAGAGGGACGGCCGCATCGCCGGCTTCCACCTCGCGGGCGACTTCTTCCTCGAGCCCGACGATGCGCTCGATGACATCGACGCGGCGGTGAACGGGCTGCCGGTGGAATCCGATGTCCCGACGATCGCCGCCGCGATCCGCGCCGCCCTCCCGGCGGGAGCGCAGCTGCTGGGCTTCACGCCCGAGTCGGTGGCGACCGCCATCCGGCGCGCGCTCGTGACCGCCCCGGGCTGGGGTGACTTCGAGTGGGAGGTCGTGCACGACGCCCCGGTCTCCCCGCGCATGAACCTCGCGCTCGATGAGGTGCTCACGTCCCGTGTCGGTGCGGGCCTGCGCAAGCCGACGCTGCGCCTGTGGGAGTGGAACGAGAACGCCGTCGTGATCGGCTCGTTCCAGTCGCTGCGCAACGAGGTCGACCCCGAGGGGGCGGCGAAGCACGGCTTCGACGTCGTCCGTCGGATCTCGGGCGGTGGGGCGATGCTCATGGCCGCCAACTCGATCGTCACGTATTCGCTGTACGTGCCCGCGTCGCTCGTGGCCGGCATGACGTTCGCCGATTCGTACGCGTTCCTCGACGACTGGGTGCTGCAGGCGCTGCGCTCGCTCGGTATCGACGCGGTGTACCAGCCGCTCAACGACATCGCGGGGCCGCACGGCAAGATCGGCGGGGCCGCGCAGAAGCGTCTCGCCAACGGCGGGGTGCTCCACCACGCGACCCTCAGCTACGACATGGACGGCCAGGTGCTCACCGAGGTGCTGCGCATCGGCCGAGAGAAGCTCAGCGACAAGGGCACCGTTTCGGCCGCGAAGCGCGTCGATCCGCTGCGCAGTCAGACGGGCCTGGCCCGGGATGCCGTCATCCAGCGGTTCATCGACACGTTCACGACCCTGTACGGGGCGACCACGGGGCACATCACCGAAGAGGAATATGCCGAGGCCGAGGCGCTCGTGGCCGCCAAGTTCGCCACCGACGCATGGCTGCAGCGCGTCCCGTGAGCGCCGAGACCCTGACGGGCGTCCTGGACCGCGGCTCCGTCGAGATCCACCACGCCGACAACCTCGCCGTCACCGCCACGCTCCCCGACGCCTCCTTCACGCTCGTCTACCTCGACCCGCCGTTCAACACCGGCCGCACCCGCTCCAAAGCGGTCGAGTCGGCGCGGTGGACGCCGCCGGTCGACGAGGCCCCGGATGCCGAAGAGCCGGTGATCGTGGCATCCGAAGAGCCCGCCGACCCGGGAATGCTCGTCTTCCCCGACGAGGACGAGCCGGCTCCGGTGCCCGTCGTGCAGCGGGGGTTCCACGGACGCGAGTACGCGCGGCTGCGCGGCGACCTGCGCACGTACGACGACCGGTTCGACGACTACTGGGCGTTCCTCGAGCCCCGGCTCGAGGAGGCCTGGCGTCTGCTCGCCGACGACGGCACGCTGTACCTGCACCTGGACTACCGCGAGGTGCACTACGCCAAGGTCATGTGCGACGCGCTGTTCGGGCGGGAGCGGTTCCTCAACGAGCTCATCTGGGCCTACGACTACGGCGCGAAGACGCGTCGGCGGTGGCCCACGAAGCACGAGACGATCCTCGTGTACGTGAAGAACCCGTCGCGGTACTTCTTCGACTCCGATGCCGTCGATCGCGAGCCCTACATGGCCCCCGGGCTGGTGACCCCCGAGAAAGCGGCGCGGGGCAAGCTCCCCACCGACGTGTGGTGGCACACGATCGTGCCGACGACGGGGCGCGAGAAGACCGGGTACCCGACGCAGAAGCCCGAAGGCGTGCTGCGCCGGATGGTGCAGGCCTCGAGCCGCCCCGGCGACCGGGTGCTCGACATGTTCGCCGGGAGCGGCACGCTCGGCGCGGTCGCGGCTCCGCTCGGGCGCCACGCCGTATTGATCGACGACAACGCCGATGCGGTCACGGTCATGCGCAAGCGGCTGGCGGCGTTCCGCGGCTGAGCCGCGCCGGCCGCCGTCTCCGGCTGAGCCGCGCCGCTGTCGGGGCCGCGAGACTTCATCGCGCTGACATCTCCATTGCAGCCTGCAAGGGAGATGTCAGTCGGATGCAGTCTCGCGGGATCGGTGTGCGCGCGGGCCGTGGCGGGCCGGCCACGCGCCGTGGCGAAGTTAGGCTTGCCTAATGACGTATGCGTTCGCCCCCGAGATCCAGCAGGCCGTCCTCGCGCACATGAACGACGACCACCTCGATGACAACGTGCTCGTCGCGCGCGCGTTCGGCCCCGTGCGGGCGGTCGCGTCGGCGCGGATGACCGGGTTCGACGGCGACGGGGGCGAGTGGTCGGTCGTCGGGGACGACGGAGCCGCCGTCGAGCTGCGCGTGCCGTGGCCGGGGGGTCCCATCGCCGAGCGGCATGAGGTCCGGCGCGAGATCGTCGCGCTGTACGACGAGGCATGCCGACGGCTCGGGATCACTCCGCGCCCCCACGGAAATTGAAGGTTAGGCGAACCTAACCTTGCCCTATGATGGCCGCATGAGTGCTGTCATCCCGTTCTCCACCGCCCTGCGCGAGCGGTCGCGCACCGCCCACTCTTCGAGCGAGGGTGCGGGTTTCATGACCGACCTCATGAACGGATCCGGCACGCGCGAGGACTACGTCGCGCTCGTCGCCCAGCACTGGTTCATCTACGCCGCGCTCGAAGAGGCGACCGAGCGCATGCGCGTCGACCCCGTGGCATCCGTGTTCCTCAGCGACAAGCTCACGCGCGTGCCCGCGATCGAGGCCGACCTCGAGTTCTTGATCGGTGCGGACTGGCGCGAACGGATCTCGCCGCTCCCGACGACCGAGGCCTACGTGGCGCGCATCCGTCGGGTCGCGGCGACCTGGCCCGGCGGCTTCGTGGCCCACCACTACACGCGCTACCTCGGCGACCTGTCGGGTGGGCTCTTCATCGGGCGTCTCATGCAGCGGCGTTTCGGGTTCGAGACCAACGGCGTCGGTTTCTATCTCTTCGGCGACATCGCCGACCCCGAGGCATTCAAGAACGTGTACCGGGAGCAGTTGGATGCCGCTCCGTGGGACGACGAAGAGAAGGAGCGCGTGATCGACGAAGTGCTCGTGGCCTACCGGTTCAACACCGACCTCTTCACCGACCTGGCGCGTGCGAAAGCCGCTCAGACGGCCTGAGGCGACGCCTGCGGGCGCGCGCGGCGACGGAGCCGACGCCCCGCGACGAGGGCGGCCGCGACGGCGGCGATCACGAGGACGATGAGGGCGTAGAGGCTCCACGGCACCGCGGGCGTCGAGAAGGCGAGTACGACCGGGTCGACGGTGCCGGCGCCGAGGCCGACCCCCTCGGGGGCGACGGTGACGGATCCGGCGACCCATCCGAGCGAGAACACCGGCACCTCCCGCACGACATCGATGGTCGAACCGGGGAGGACCTCGCTGATCTGGAGGGGCGGAGTGCGGGTGCCGAACAGTCCGCCGGTCCCGGACGTGTCGATCGCCTCGCGACCGGTGAGCCGGGTGTTCCCGGTGTTCTCGAACGAATAGCTCACGGTGAGACGCCCCGACTCGAAGGGGTTCCACGAGCCGTCGTACCGGGCCGAGACCGCGGTGGCGGACGCCGCGGGGACGAGGTCGCCGGCGACGCGGACGGTGAGGCGCGTGCCCAGGCGACGATCGACCGAGAGCGCGGTCGCGGGGTCCTGCGATGTCAGCGACGTGACGATGCCCGCGGAGTGGTCGCCGGGGCGGGCATCGGCGGGCACGGTGACGGTGAAGGGGACGTCGGCGGTGTGGCCGGGCGCGAGTTCCAGCGCGGGGGTGTCCACCGCGACCCAGGTGCCGGCGTCCGCGGACGGGGCGCCGTCGACGAGGACGTCGATCTCGCCGGTGGAGGCGGTGAAGGCGTCGGCGGCGTAGACCGCGAGGGGCAGCGGTTCGGTGCCCGTGTTGACCACGATCATCGTGTCCGAGATCACGGCGCCGGGATCGACGGCGTACGTGAAGTTGCCACGCCCGGTGCCGTGGGCATTGTCCGCCGTCTGCACCGACCACGCGACGCCGCCGCCGTCGGCGGCCCGGGCCGTACCCGGCGCGAGGGCGGTGGCCAGGGCGAGCGCGGTGGCCAGGGCGAGTGCCCCGACGAGAGCGAGCGAAGGGAGGCGGAGGGATGCGGGCACGAGAGGTCTTTCGATCGAGGGACGAGTGGGGGCCCCGGCGATCGCCGGGGCCCCGGTGCGGGTGTTACTGCAGCGCCGTGATGGTGAGCGTGCTGCGGTAGTCGCCGGCGGCGGTGGTGCCGGGGATGACGAGCGCGAGGTCCGCCCCCACCTTCGCGCTCACGGCCGACGTCGAGGATGCCAGCACGCGCGAGGACCCGAGGCCGGTTCCGCCGAGCCGGGTGGAGGTCACCTCGGCGCCGCCGGTCACCGTCGCCGCGTCCGTGGCGACGAGCTTCGGCTTCCAGCCCAGGTAGCCGCCCGAGAAGGTCTCTCCCGACGACGTCGCGAACTCGCTCACCTGGCCCGAGATGCTCCAGCTGTACGGGGTCGATCCGCCCGCCCGCGTGTCGGTCACGACGACCGGGGTGAGCGAACCGGATGCCACGAAGTTCGCGCCGTCCTGCACGGCGGTGCCGAGGTCGGCGGGCGCGGTGCCCTCGAAGGCCCACCCGAAGGCGCCGGTGGGGTTGTCGACCCACGCCGGGACCTCGACGACGACATCGGAGGCCGACGAGAAGGCGATCGGGGTGAAGGTCTCGAACGGCGCGTGCACCGCGCCGCTGCCGGCGTAGGTGTAGATGCCGAACGTCCCGGCGGCGAGGTTCTGCGCTTCGGTGGTGGTCAGCGCGAGATCGACCTCGAACGTCCCGTCCGAGGTCAGCTCGATGGCGCCGGCGTTCGCGCCGCCCACGGTGGACATGCTCGCGGCGGGGAGGGCCCAGCGCTGTGCGATGACCGTGCGCGCCGAGGACGGCGCGCCCGCGGAGGGCTTCCACACGTCGGCGAACTTGCCGAACGCGACGTACGCGCCGCTGAACTGCCCCGCCAGCGGCGGGCGGGTGCCGGTGGTGGCGGTTCCCGAGGGCAGGAAGCCGGAGCCGCGGACCGTCACGGTTTCGCCCTGCGCGAGGCCGCTGGTCCGGGAGACAGTGACCGTCGGCGTGGTCGACGTCGGCGCTGCCGTGTACGCGATCGAGAGGGGACTGGCCGGCTTGCGGGAATCGGCGGCACCACCGGAGGAGTACCAGTACGGTCCCTGCCCGGTCTTGACCTGGAAGTCGACGAACGACTGCGGGAAGGCGCCGGCGTTCGCACCCGTCGTGACCTGGGCGACCGAACCCGAGGGCACCGTGACCGTGCGGCCGAGGTAGTCGGGCGTGACGGTGAAGCCGGTGGGGGTCACGTCGACGCCGGTGAGCGTCGCGATGACGACGTCGGTCGCGGGCGTGAGGTTCTCGAACTTGTCGGGGTCATCCATCGAGGTGCCGTACCCGCCGAGGGTGGCGGTGACCGTGCCCGTGCCGTCGGCGGCGACCGTCAGCTTCGGGTCCGTGATCCACGAGCGGGTCATCCCCGAGTAGAACGCCGACGTGAACGAGCCGGACCACTGGATGACGGCGGTGTTCGCCGCGACGTCGACCGTGCCCGTGCCGCCGCTGATCTCGGCGATGTGCCCCGAGTTCAGCCCGTTGCCGGAGGTGATCGTGGTACCCGCGGCATCCGTGCGAAGTCCCGCGAACGTCGCGTCGGCATAGCTGCCGTCGGACTGGAGCTTGAGGATCCTGGTGTTGCCTTCGCTCTGCTTCCAGTTGGCCGTCGTGACGCGGTCGGCCGACGAGGAGGCGGTGATGATCCCCGCCGAGAGCAGGTTGACGGTGCCGGGTGCGAAGGCGGCGGAGTTCGCTTCGGCGTTCACGCCCCAGCGGAACACGGCACCGTCGATCGTCGTGTCGGCGGCGTACGCCGGAGCGCTCGCGAGCGCGCCTCCCAGAGTGAGCGCTGCGGTGGCGAGGAGTGCCGTCGAGGCGCGCCCCAGCCACTGTCCACGCGGGGTTGGAGAGTCCACGTTCGTTCCCTTCTCCGTCCTCGAGAGGTCCCGACGGCAGGCGTCGGTCGCCCCCGGGCGAGGGCGAGAGGACAGGTTAGGCTTACCTAAGCACGAAGTCGGCATCCAGGTAAAGTTAAGGATAGGCTCACCTTACTTGGAGGTCCGTTTGTCTCGTCATCCCCGCGCCCTCGCGGCACTCGCTCTCATCGTCTCGGCCACGCTGGGCCTGGCGGCCTGCACGACGGGCGGGCTCGATCACGCGGCCGGCGCCCCGGCCACGCCGCCGCTCGCGGAGGTCACGCCCCTCGCCGACCCGCTCTCGTGGCAGGGTCCGTCGACCGCCGTCGCTGCCGCGTCCGCGATCGTCCCGGTGACCGAGGGTGCGCAGGTGCTGCCGGTCACGGTCACCGACGCGCAGGGCTCCGCGGTCACGGTCGTCGACACCTCGCGCATCCTTGCCCTCGACATCTACGGCTCGCTCTCGCGCATCGTGTTCGAGCTCGGTCTGGGTGGCTCCGTCGTCGCTCGCGACACCTCGAGCGCCTTCCCCGAGGCCGCCGGACTCCCCGTCGTCACCGAGAACGGCCACGACCTCAACGCCGAGGCGATCCTCGACGCCGCGCCCACCGTGATCCTCACCGACACGAGCCTCGGCCCGTGGGACACGGTGCTGCAGATGCGGGATGCCGGCATCCCGGTCGTCGTGGTCGACTCGCACCGGTCGCTGGCCTCCATCGGCACTCTCGTCGAGCAGGTCGGCGCCGCTCTCGGCGTGCCCGAACGCGCCGCCGCGCTCGCCGCGCGCAGCACCGCGGCCGTCGACGCGAAGATCGCCCAGATCGCCGACGTCGCACCCGCCGATCCCGCACGGCGACTGCGCATGATGTTCCTCTACGTGCGGGGGCAGTCCGGGGTCTACTACCTCTTCGGCGAGGAGTCCGGCGCCGACAGCCTCATCGAGGCGCTCGGGGGAATCGACGTCGCGGGCGAGATCGGATGGAGGGGCATGCGCCCCCTCACCGACGAAGCGCTCGTGGATGCCAACCCCGACCTGCTGATCATGATGACGAAGGGCCTCGAATCGGTGGGGGGAGTCGACGGGCTCGTCGAACGCCTCCCGGCCGTGGCGCAGACCGACGCCGGCCGCAACCGCCGCATCGTGGACATGTCGGACACGACGGTGCTGAGCTTCGGTCCCGCCTCCGCCGACGTGCTCGACGCGCTCGCCGTCGCCGTCTACGCGCCCGAGGCCGCGGGGTGAGCGCGGCCGTCACCGAGGCGACCCGCGCGGACGCCGCCGCCCCGGTGCGCCGCGCCGCGCGTCGGGCGCCCGCGGTGTTCAGCGCGCTCGCGCTGGCGCTGGTCGTGCTCGCGGTCGTCTCCGCCGGGAGCGGTCAGCTCTCGATCCCGCCCGACCAGGTGCTCGGCGCGTTCGCGCGCGGCTGGAACGACTCGGTGCGCGCGGTCGGTCTCGACGCCCTCGCCGTGCCGCCCGGGGCCGCGATGGCGCACGTCAACGGCGAGGCGACGCTGTGGCTCATCCGCGTGCCGCGGCTGCTCATGGCGGTGCTCGTGGGCGCGGCGCTCGCGACGGCGGGCGTCGTCATGCAGGGCGTGTTCCGCAACCCGTTGGCCGAGCCCGGAGTCATCGGCATCTCGTCGGGCGCGGCGGTGGGGGCCTCGGCATCCATCGTCTTCGGTCTCACCTTCCTCGGGCCCGTGACCCTGCCCGTCCTCGCTTTCGCCGGGGGTCTCGCCGCCACGGTCGTCGTCTACGCCTCGGCCCGGGCGGACGGACGCACCGAGGTGGTCACGCTCGTGCTCACCGGGATCGCGGTCAACGCCGTCGGCGGCGCGGCGATCGCGCTCTTCACGTTCCTCGGGTCGACCCAGGAGCGCGAGCAGATCGTCTTCTGGCAGCTCGGGTCGCTCAACGGCACCCGCTGGAGCGACCTCGCGATCGTCGCGCCGCTCGCGATCGTCGGCATCGCGGCGTGCCTGCTGCTCTCGAGCTCCCTCGACCTGCTGGCGCTCGGCGAGCGTCAGGCCGAGCACCTCGGTGTCCGCGTCGAGCTCTTGCGCGTCGTGGCGATCGTGGTGGTCGCGCTCCTCACGTGCGCCGCCGTCGCCTTCTGCGGAATCATCGGCTTCGTCGGCCTCGTGGTGCCCCACCTGATGCGCATGCTGCTCGGCCCCGGCCACCGCCTGCTCACCCCGGCGAGCGCGCTCGGCGGAGCCGCGCTGCTCCTGGCGGCGGATCTCGTCGCGCGCACCGCGGTTTCCGGCTCGGACCTGCCCATCGGCATGCTCACCGCGCTCATCGGTGGCCCGTTCTTCTTCTGGCTGTTGCGTCGGACCCGGCGCCGATCGGGGGGATGGGGATGACGCCGGTGATGCGCGTGCGCGGGGTGTCGGTCGACGTCGCGGGGCGGTGCGTGCTCGACGACATCGACCTGGACCTGTCGGCCGGCGAGATGCTCGTCCTCGTCGGCCCCAACGGTGCGGGCAAGTCGACCCTCCTCTCCGTCCTCGCCGGCGACCGCGCCGCGCGCAGCGGTGTCGTCGAACTCCACGGCGCGGCGCTGGAGGAGTGGCCCGTGGCCGAACGGGCCCGCCGGCGTTCGGTGCTGACCCAGAGCAACGAGGTGTCGTTCCCGTTCGTCGTGCACGACGTCGTACGGATGGGGCGCGCGCCGTGGCGGCGGCATCCGGAGTCCGACCGCGACGACGCCGCCGTGGCGGACGCGCTGGCGGCGGGCGAGGTGACGGCCTTCGCCGAACGCCCGGTGACCTCGCTGTCGGGCGGGGAACGGGCGCGGGCGGCATTCGCCCGGTCCTACGCGCAGGAGTGCGGCATCGCGCTACTGGACGAGCCCACCGCGAGCCTCGACATCCGCCATCAGCACCGCGTGCTCGCCCGTACGCGGGAGCGCGTGCGGCGGGGCGGAGCGGCGATCGTCGTGCTGCACGACCTGGGGCTCGCGGCGGCGTACGCCGACCGCATCGCCCTGCTCGAGGCGGGGCGCCTGGCCGCGGTGGGTCCGCCGCGCGAGGTCCTCGACCCCGAGGTCCTCACGCGGGTGTACCGCCATCCGATCGACGTCCTCGACGGCCCGCGCGGCACCGTGATCGTGCTCGCCACCGCCGAAGAACCGCCGCCCCTCGAAACCGGAGAAGCCCGCGAATGACCCGCTC
>NZ_CAKKMM010000021.1:0-24751 GCF_918698205.1 Microbacterium sp. Bi128
GCCATGGGGGAGGCCGCCGATAGGCTGGAGGGGTGAAGATCGCTCGGTTCAGCCACCAGGAAACGCTCCGCTACGGGATCATCGACGACGGCGAACTGGTCGTCCTCGAAGGCGATCCTCTGTTCGCGGGCTTCGACACGACGGGGGAGCGGATCCCGCTGACCGAAGTGACGCTGCTCGCGCCGGTGATCCCGCGCTCGAAGGTCGTCTGCATCGGCAAGAACTACCACGACCACGCGGCCGAGATGGGCGGCGAGGCTCCCGCCGAACCCCTGATGTTCCTGAAGCCGAACACGTCGGTGATCGGTCCCGACGACGTCATCGTGCGGCCCACCGCCCTGAGTTCCCGCACCGATTACGAGGGCGAGGTCGCGGTCGTGATCGGGCGTATCGCCAAGAACGTCCCCGCCGAGCGCGCTCTCGACTACGTCTTCGGCTACACCGTCGCGAACGACGTGACCGCGCGCGACCTCCAGAGCCGCGACGGGCAGTGGACCCGCGCCAAGGGATTCGACACGTTCTGCCCGGTCGGGCCGGTCATCGAGACCGATCTGGACACGGATGCCGCCGTCATCACGACGCGCGTCAACGGCGAGGTGCGGCAGAACGGGCCCATGTCCGACATGATCCACTCGGTGCCCGACCTGATCGCATACGCCTCCGCGGTGTTCACGCTGCTGCCGGGCGATCTGATCCTCACCGGAACGCCCGCGGGCATCGGGCCGTTCGAGGCGGGCGACACCGTCGAGGTCGAGGTCAGCGGGATCGGAGTGCTGCGCAACACCGTGCGCGATGCCTGACACGAGCCCCGACGTGGATTCCGCGGTCGACATCGCGGCCGTCCAGCGTCGGACCGTGCGGGTGCTGGCCTCGGGCCAGGTCCTCAGCGGGGTGGCGTTCGGGTCGACGCTGTCGCTCGGTGCGCTGCTCGCGGCGGACCTCTCGGGGCAGGACGCCCTGTCCGGCTTCGCCACGGCGGCGGTCACGCTGGGAGCGGCGCTGACGGCGATCCCGTTGGCGCGTCTGGCCTCTGTCCGCGGCCGTCGCTTCGCGCTGAGCGCGGGGAACATCGCCGCGCTCGTCGGCATCGCGATCGTGGTGCTGGCCGCTTCGACGCGCCTGTTCCCGGTGCTGCTCGTCGGCATCGCCCTCATCGGTGCGGGCAACGCCGGCACGCTGCAGGCGCGGTTCGCCGCGACCGACCTCGCGAGCACGCGTCGCCGGGGCCGAGACCTCGCGACGGTCGTGTGGGCGACGACGGTGGGCGGGGTCGTGGGGCCGCTGCTGCTCGCGCCGGGCGAAGTGCTCGGTGCGGGCATCGGGATGCCACGGCTCACGGGTGCGTACCTCTTCTCGTTCGCGGCCCAGGCGTGCGCCCTGGCGCTGTACGTGCTCGTGCTGAGGCCGGACCCGCTGCTGCTGGCGCAGCGTCAAGCGCGCACCGGCTCGCGGTCGGTCGAGGATTCCGTCGTCGATCGGCCCCGGCTCGCCCGGTACGCGATGCTCGCGGTGGCGGCCTCGCACGTCACGATGGCGTCCGTGATGGCGATGACGCCCGTCCACCTCTCGCACATCGTCGCCCCGGATGCCGTGACCCTCGCGGTCGGGGTCACGATCGCGCTGCACGTGTTCGGCATGTACGGCCTGTCTCCGATCTTCGGCATCCTGGCCGACCGCGTCGGCCGCATTCCGATCGTGCTCCTCGGTCAGGTGTTGCTCGCGGCGGCACTGGCGGTGGCGGCGACCCTGTCGTGGTCGCAGGCCGGCGTGCTCGTCGCTCTCGTGCTCCTCGGGCTCGGCTGGAGCGCGGCCACCGTCGCCGGGTCGGCGCTGCTGACCGAGGCGACCCCGGTGGCCGGACGGCCGCGTCGTCAGGGACGTAGTGACACGCTGATGACCGCGTGCGCGGCGGTCGGCTCGGTCGCGGCCGGGCTCATCCTCGGGGTGGCAGGCTACGGCGGTCTGGCGCTGTGGGCGCTCGTGCCGGTCGCGGCGGTGTGTCTCGGCGCGGTGTGGGTCAGAGCGCGAGGCTGACCGGAGCGGTCCGCTCCGCCCGGAGGGCGCGGAGTGCGCGGTCGACGTCGTCTTCGTCGTTGAAGACGTGGAACGCGACGCGGGCGCGTCCGGCCCGTCCGGAGGCGATGATCCCGGATGCCGTGAGTCGCGCGAGCGCGCAGCCCTCGGCATCCGGCCAGGTGACGATCGCGGAGGGGCGATCGGGTTCGGCGAGGTCGAGGCCGGCACGGAACCGCGCGGCGAGCCCCGTGGCGTGCGCATGGACGGCGGCGGCGTCGGCGGTGGCGAACATCTCGAGCACGGGGGCGGCGCCGACGAACGCCTGCCACGCGGGGGACACGTCGAAGCGCCGGGCGTCGGGCGCCAGTCGCGCCTCCGCGCCGTAGCACGAGGCCCACGGGTCGTCGCCGGAGTACCACCCGGCCTGCACGGGCCGCAGCCCCGCCGCGAACGAGGGCGAGAGGGTGAGAAAGGCGACGCCGCGCGGCGCGCACAGCCACTTGTAGGCGTGACAGACGGTGGCGTCGAACAGGGTGGCATCCACGGGGAGCCATCCCGCGGCCTGCGTGAGGTCGCACAGCGTGCGGGTGCCCGTGCGCGCGGCGGCCGCGGCGATGGCGAGAGCGTCGGCGACCTCGCCCGTCGCGGACTGCACGAGCGAGAACGCGACGAGCCACGTGTCCGCGGTGATCTCGTCGGCGAGTCGGGCGAGCGGGACGGTGCGCAGGCGGATGCCGCGGACCGTGTGCGCGAACGGGGCGACGAGCGAGGCGAAGTCGCCCTCCGGGCACAGCACCTCGGCGCCCTCGGGCACCGACGCGGCGATGAGCGAGACGGCGACGGAGGTCTGCGCGGCGATCGCGACCTGCGACACCGGCGCGCGGACCAGCTGCGCGTAGGAGCGTCGCGCGTCTTCGGCGGCGCGGGTGGCGGCTGCCACGTCGGGGCGACCGGATGCCGCGGCCGCGAGGTCGGACGAGAGAGCCGCCACGGTCGCGCGAGACGGGAGGCCGACGGTGCAGGCCGCGAGGTAGTCGCGACCGCCGGCGAAGTGCGGGGCGAGCGTCATGGATCCAGGATGCCGACCCGTCCACGCATTCCACTACGGCAGGTGTTGCATGAGAAACATTCGATCTGGTTATGTGTTCGCATGACCGACCCGCCCCTCGACGACGGCCTCGACGCCCACGCCCTGCGCGTGGTGAAAGCAATCGCCGACACCGGGTCCATCACCGCGGCCGCGCGCGCCCTGGGGTACAGCCAACCCGCGGTGAGCCAGCAGCTGCGGCGCCTCGAGCGTCGGGCCGGACTGCCGATCGTCGAGCGCGTCGGCCGCGGCGTGCGGTTGACCGAGGCGGGGTGGATGCTCGCCCGACACGCGGCCACCGTGACGACCGCCCTGGATGCCGCGGCCGGCGACCTCGCGGAGCTCCGCGGCCTGCGCGCGGGGCGCGTGCGGATCGCGGCCTTCCCTTCGGCGTCCTCCACGGTCGTGCCGCGGGTGATCGCGGCGGTCTCGGCGCGCCGACCGGGGGTGTCGATCAGCTTCGTCGAGGCGGAGCCGCCCGACGCCATCGCTGCCGTGCGCGAGGACCGCGCCGACATCGCGCTCACCTACAGCTACCCGGGCGACCGGGGCGAGCACTCGGCGTCCGCGGCGAGCGGGCTGTCGGTGCGGACGGTGGGGGTCGACGACACCGTGCTGGTCGTGCCGATCGAGCACCCCGCCGCGGACGGCGGTCCGATCGACCTGTCGCAGCTGGCGGGGGAGCGGTGGATCGCCGGGTGCCCCCAGTGTCGCGGCCACCTGCTCGAGGCCTGCGGGCGCGCGGGGTTCGTCCCCGACATCGCGTTCGAGACCGACAACTACATCGCCGTCGAGAACCTCGTGGCCCAGGGGGTCGGTGTCGCGATCTTGCCGCGGATGGCCGTGGCATCCCTCCCGCTCGTCGCTGGGATCGCGGCGCCGCGCCTGCCTGCCGCCGAGGCTCGCACGCTGCACGTCGTGACCGCGCGCGGTGCGGAACGCGTGCCCGCCGTCGGGGCCGCGCTGCAGGTGATGGACGAGATGCTCGCCGAGTACCGGCATCCTGTCGCTCCCGCCCCCGGATCGGCGCGCTCCCGCGAGTAGGATCGAGGGGATGTCTGCCACGCCCGATCCCCGCACCACGACCGCCACCGGCGCCGACGTTCGCGTCCGGTTCTGCCCCTCACCGACGGGGCTGCCGCACGTCGGCCTGATCCGCACGGTGCTGTTCAACTGGGCGTACGCCCGGCACAACGGCGGCAGGCTCGTCTTCCGCATCGAAGACACCGACGCCGCGCGCGACAGCGAAGAGAGCTACCAGCAGCTCCTCGAGGCGCTGCGCTGGATGAACATCGACTGGGACGAGGGTGTCGAGGTCGGCGGACCCCACGCGCCGTACCGGCAGTCGCAGCGTCACGAGATCTACCGCGAGGTGCTCGACAAGCTCGTCGCCGCCGGCGCCGTGTACGAGAGCTACTCGACCGCCGAAGAGATCGACGCGCGCAACGAGGCCAACGGCCGCGCCAAGCAGCTCGGCTACGACAACTTCGACCGCGACCTGACTGACGAGCAGAAGGCCGCCTTCCGCGCCGAGGGTCGCGAGCCCGCGTGGCGGGTGCGCGTGCCCGACGAAGATCTGACGTTCGTCGACCTCATCCGCGGCGAGGTCACCTTCCCGGCGGGGTCGTTCCCCGACTTCGTGATCGTGCGGGCCGGCGGCATCCCGCTCTACACATTCGTGAACCCCGTCGACGACGCCCTCATGGGCATCACGCACGTCATCCGCGGCGAAGACCTCATGCCGTCGACGGCGCGTCAGCTCGCGCTGTACCGCGCCCTGCTGGATGCCGGTGTGACGACGTACATCCCGCGCTTCGGCCACATGCCGCTCGTGCTCGGCGAGACCGGCAACAAGAAGCTCTCCAAGCGCGACCCGCAGGCGGACCTCTTCCTGCAGCGCGAGAAGGGCTTCATCCACGAGGGTCTGCTCAACTACCTCTCGCTGCTGGGCTGGTCGCTCTCGCACGACCGTGACGTGTTCTCGCTCGACGAGATGATCGCGGCGTTCGACATCGCCGACGTGAACCCCAACCCGGCCCGCTTCGACCAGAAGAAGGCCGAGGCCATCAACGGCGATCACATCCGGATGCTGGATGCCGACGACTTCGCGGCCCGCATCGTCCCGTACCTCGCCGGCGCCGGGCTGATCGCCGAGGAGCCGACCGAGGAGCACCGCGCGATCATCGCCGCCGCCGCGCCCCTCGTGCAGGAGCGCGTGCAGCTGCTGGGGGAGGTGCCCGGGATGCTGGGCTTCCTCTTCGTTTCGGACGTCGACTACGCCGAGGACGCGATGAAGGGCCTGCCCGCCAACGCGGCCGAGGTTCTCGTCGCCTCGGTCGGTGCGCTCGAGCTCGTGCCCGAGGGGGAGTTCACCGCTGCTGCCGTGCAGGAAGCGCTCTCGACCGCTCTCGTCGACGAACTGGGCCTCAAGCCCCGCGTCGCCTACGGCCCGCCCCGCGTCGCCCTGACGGGTCGCCGGGTGTCACCGCCGCTGTTCGAGTCGATGGAGTTGCTCGGCAAGGCCGCGACCCTGCGCCGCCTCGACGCCCTGGTGCAGCACTTGGGCTGAGGCTCTTCCTCAGCGACGGAAGCGCGCGGATGCCGGTGTCGGCATCCGCGCGTTCTGGTTTCGGATGCCGGGAAGTCGGCGCCGCGACGCGCGCGGGGCGGCGTCGGTTTGGCGGACGGCTCCGCGTCACGTAAGCTTGATCCTCGGCACGAGTTACGGCTCAGCGCCTTGGGGTATGGTGTAATTGGCAACACGGCGGTTTCTGGTTCCGTTGTTCTTGGTTCGAGTCCAGGTACCCCAGCAAGTAAGACCCTCGATTTTCGGGGGTCTTTTTTGCTGCCGCTCGCCCGCCTCCCCGGGGTGCCGGCTCAACGGTTCCGGCGTGCGTGGCGGGGCAGGAGGCCTCACGCGGACGCGTGAGCGCGCCACTCACGCGGCAGGCGGACCGCGCCCGATGTCCCGCGCGATCCGGTCGCGATCGCGAGACGCCCGCCGGCATCGCTGACCGCTCGTTCGAGAAGGCGGATGCCGTGCCGCGCCGTCGCGCCGGGATCCTCGGCGAACCCACGCCCGTCGTCGGCGACCGTGAGGATCGTCTCTTCGCCGGCGGCAACGACGGCGACGCGGATGGTCTCGGCCTGAGCGTGGCGCCGCGCATTGCGCACGAGTTCGCGGGCGGCCTCGGTGAGAAGGCGGACGGTCTCGGCATCCGGATCCTCGTCGAGAGCCACCTCGACCGACACCGGCGGCCCGGCCTCGTCTTCCGATGCGATCTCGGCCAGCGCCGCTCGCAGGGAGAGCGGGGCCACCTCGAGGTCGCCGTCGAGCAGGGTCCGGAGCATTCGGGCATCGTCGGCGAGCGTGTCGGCGACGCGCGTGAGCCGAGCGGGGTCGGCCTCGGGCCGGGATGCCATGGCCTGCAGCGCCAGCGCAGAGCCGGTGAGGTCTTGCAGCACGTTGTCGTGCAGGCGGCGGGCGAGTCGGAGGCGCTCGCCCTCGCGTGCGCGGAGGCCGAAGGCGACGGCCTCGCGCCGGTCGGCCTCGGCCGCGGCGAGACCGCGCGCGAGGCGGATCGACAGGGGAGCGAGCGCGGCGGCGAGCGCGATCATCCCGGCCACGAGGACGGGCAGGTAGACGGTGAGCGTCGAAGTGACCCAGGCGTCGCGGAAGACGGGGACGTAGACCTCGAGGCGCAGTGGCGTGCCGTCGGCATCCTGGAAGCCCAGAAAGGCCTCGCGGAGCTCGCGCGAATCCGTGGTCTCGAAGCGGTGCTCGACGTCATCGGGAACCTCGTGCACGACGACGCCCTCACGGCGCAGTCGGTCGGCGAGGTGGGGGGAGTACGGCCGTTCGCTGCCGATCAGACTCGGTTCGTCGGAGTACACGACCCGTGCGGTTTCGCCGTCGATGCGCCACACCTTCACCCGCGCCACGGTCCCGGCGGCGAAGAACCCCTCGAGGCGGGCGTCGAGGTCGGCGGCATCCGGAACGCCGCCGACCTCGGTCGCGGCCAGAGCGTCGGACACGCGTTCGGCGACGCGTCCGGCCGCCTCCCGTGTGACGCGATCGGCCTCGGCGGTGGCGAGGCGCCACTCGATCACGATGAGCGCGCACAGCAGTGCGACCGCCACGCCGATAGCGGCGAGCACGTGTCGGCGGATGAGCCGTGCGGGCGTCACGGGCGGCGCGGCGGGACGAGACCGCGAGCGAGGGCGATCGAGACCACCTCGAGCTGGGAGCGCGCGCCCAGGGCTTCGCGTAGGGCCTTCACGTGATCGCGGACGGTGTGCGCCGACAGGCCGAGCTCGTGAGCGATGTCGGCGGGGCGGCGCCCCTCGCACAGCAGCGCCAGGACGTCGCGTTCTCTCGGTGACAGCGTGTCGAGCGGTGAGGAGGGGAGCCCGGGCGTGATGCGCGGGCGCTCCGGAGACGCGGTGCGGATCGCGTCGACGAGATCGTCGAGGCGGGTGTCTTTCGCCAGATACGCGGATGCACCCGCGGCACGCGCCTGCGCCGCGCCCGCGGCGGTGGGGTGCCCGGTCAGCACGATGAGGCGGGCGCCGGGACGGAGCTCGGCGAGCGACGCGAGGGCGGTGAGGCCATCGTCCTCGCCGAGGTGCACGTCGATGACGACGACGTCGACCTCGAGGGCCGCGAGCTTGCGGCGCCCTTCGTCGAGAGTGGCGGCCGTCGCGGCGCACGACACCGAGGGCGTGGCGTCCAGGGCGAAAGCGAGGAGGTCGGTGAACACCCGGTGGTCGTCGAGCACGAGCACCCGCACGGCCGGGGCGACGGGGGCGACGGCGGTCATAACCCCCTCAGTTTAGGGGGTCCCAGCGAAGAAGGTAAGGCTAGCCTCAGTATGTCGCGACGCCCCCCCCGCACCGTCGATCCCAGGAGCATCATGCCCAGATTCCGTCCCGCGCTCAGCGCACTCGTCCTCACCCTCGCGGGCGCCCTCGCCCTGTCGTCGTGCGCCAGCGGTGGGCCGGAGGCCGCCCCCGAGTCGACCGAGAACGAGACCTCGCTCGTGGTGTACTCCGGCCGCGACGAGAAGCTCGTGGCCCCGCTCATCGCGCAGTTCGAAGAGGCTTCGGGCATCGACGTCGAGGTGCGCTACGCCGGGTCCACCGAGCTCGCCGCCCAGCTCCTCGAAGAGGGCGACCGCACGCCCGCGCAGGTCTTCCTGTCCCAGGACTCCGGCTCTCTCGGAGCGGTGGATGCCGCGGGCCTGCTCAGCACACTGCCCGAGGCCGTGACCTCGACCGTTCCCTCGGAGTACACCTCCACCGACGGCTCGTGGGTGGGCCTGACCGGTCGCGCGCGCGTCATCGCCTACGACAGCCAGACCTACACCGCCGACCAGATCCCCGGCGACGTGTTCGAGCTGACCCAGCCGGAGTGGAAGGGCAAGGTCGCGATCGTCCCCTCCAACGCGTCGTTCCAGGCCTTCCTCACCGCGCTGCGCGTCGAGGAGGGCGAGGAGCGCGCGCGTCAGTGGCTGGAGGGCATGGTTGCCAACGACGCACAGATCTACGCCAAGAATGGCGAGGTGCTCGAAGCGGTCAACACCGGCGTCGTCCCCCTCGGCCTCATCAACCACTACTACTGGGCCCGTTCCGAGCAGGACCCGGCCACCCTTCGTGCCCAGCTGAAGTTCGGTGACCCCGGCACGGTCTCGGCCCTCGTGAACGTCACGGGTGCCGGCATCCTCACCGGCGCCGCCGACTCTCGCGCCGCGCAGGAGTTCGTCGCCTTCCTGCTGTCGGATCAGGCGCAGACCTACTTCGCCGAGGAGACGTCCGAGTATCCGCTCGTCGCGGGTGCGGCCTCGCCGGCAGGGGTGCCGGCCCTCTCCGAGCTCGGCGGTCCCGACATCGATCTGTCGTCGCTGTCGTCTGTCCAGGACACGGTCGCGATGCTCACTCAGGCGGGACTGCTCTGACCGCTCCCGCCCGTACCCGGCACCGGGGTGCCCTGACCGCGCGGTCGGGCACCCCGGTGCTCGTGCTCGCCGCCGCCACGCTCGTCGCCGCGGCGGTCGCGGCACCGCTCGTGCAACTCGTCGTGCGGGTGGCCGCGGGAGACCCCGCCGCGGTGGCTGCCGTCGTCTTCCGCCCGCGGACTCTCGATCTCCTCCTCGCCACCGTCGCGATCACGCTCGCGACCGCGGCGGGCGCGCTCGTCCTCGGCGTGGCGACCGCGTGGGCGCTCACTCGGGTGTGGCTTCCCGCGCGCGCTCTCTGGCGTGTGATCGCGTGCCTTCCGTTGGCGCTCCCCAGCTTCGTCGCCGCGTTCGGCTGGATGAGCGTGATCCCAGGGCTGTCGGGGCCCGGGCCGCTCGTGGCCGTTCTCGTGCTCTCGACCGCGCCCTATGTCACGGTGCCGACCATGGCTGCCTTGGCCCGGATCGATACCTCGGTCGGGGATGTCGCCCGCACGCTCGGGCGTCCTCCCGTGCGTGCCTTCCTCTCGGTGACGTTGCCGCAGGTGCTCCCCGCCGCCCTGGCGGGGACACTCCTGGTCGCCCTCTACGCGCTGTCGGATTTCGGGGCGCCGGCGCTGCTGCGCGTGGACACCCTCACCACCGGCATCTACGCCCAGTTCACCGGCGGCTTCGACCGCTCCCTGTCGGCCGCCATGGGGCTGGTGCTGGCGGTCCTGGCCGCGCTCTGCGTTGCGGCCGAGTCCGGTGCCCGGCGGCGCGCGGGAGCGCGCGCCGCCCTGCACGCCTCGCCGCCCGCGCCGGTCACGATCGGTCGTGGGGCCACGGCCGCGATCGTCGCCGGTCTCGCGCTGGTCGGTGTCGCCGCGGTGGCGGTGCCGCTCGCGGCCCTGGTCGCGAGGCTCCCGTTCGCGGGTCGCTACGCCGCGACGGTACCGGAGCTGGTGCAGGCGGCAACGACGACGCTCGCGCTGGGCGCGGGTGCCGCCCTGGTCACGGTGCTTGCCGCGCTCCCCGTGGCGTGGCTCGGCGCCCGGCATCGCACCCGGGTCGTGGCGGTGCTCGAAACCCTCAGCTCGATCGGCCACGCGCTCCCGGGGCTCGTCGTCGCGCTGGCTCTGGTCGCCCTCACTCTCGCGCTGGCTCCCGGCGCCTACCAGGGCGCGGCCGCCCTGGTCGTCGCCTACGCGGTCTTGTTCCTCCCCAAGGCCATCGGGTCGAGCCGCGCGGCGTTCGCCGCGGTGCCGACCGCCCTGGAGGACGTCGCGCGCACGCTCGGCGACGGGCCGGCCGCGGCCTGGCGCCGGGTGACCCTCGTGAGCGCCGCCCCGGGGATCCTGGCCGGGGGAGTACTCGTCATGGCCGCCGTCATGAAAGAGCTGCCCGCCACGCTCATGCTCCGCCCCATCGGGGTCGACACCCTGGCCACCGAGTTGTGGGCGGCCACGAGCGCCGGCGCGTACGGTGCCGCCGCGTGGCCCGCGCTGCTGCTGGTGGCGGTGGGGCTCGTGCCGGCGCTGGCGATGGCCCATGGCATCCGTTCCCTCGGAGAGGACTCACGATGACCCTGCAGGTGCGCGCCGTGTCGGGCGGCTACGGATCCCGGTCGGTCGTCGAGGACGTCGATCTCGACGTCGGCGGGGGAGAGATCGTTTCGGTGCTGGGTCCGTCGGGGAGCGGAAAGACCACGCTTCTGCGGATGATCGCCGGGCTGCATCCGCTCTCGTCCGGCACCATCGCGCTCGACGGGCGCGACGTCACCGGCGTCCCGACGCACCGGCGCGGGGTCGGGCTCGTCCCGCAGGAGGGAGCGTTGTTCCCGCGCCGCACGGTGGCCGGCAACATCGCCTACGGTCTGCCGGGGGTGTCGCCGCGCCGGGCCGCGCAGCACCCGGAGGTGCGACGTCTGCTCGACCTGGTGCAGCTGTCGGGATTCGCCGATCGGCTTCCGCACGAACTGTCGGGTGGCCAGCGCCAGCGGGTCGCGGTCGCTCGCGCCCTCGCCGCGCGACCGGCGGTGGTGCTCCTGGACGAACCCTTCAACGCCCTCGACGCGGCTCTCCGCGCCGACGTACGGACGGGCGTGTGTGCGCTGCTGCGCGAGGTGGGTGTCGCCACTGTGCTCATCACCCACGACCGTGCCGAAGCGTTCCTCGCGGGCGATCGGGTGGCGGTGTTCCAGCGCGGTTCGGTGGCACAGATCGGTGCACCGGGGGAGGTCTACCGTCATCCGCGCTCGCTCGAGATCGCGCGGCTGACCGGGGAGGTCGTGGCCGTTCCGGCGGCGCTGCGCGGGGACGGGGAGGATGAGGCGTTCGTGCGTCCATCCCAGATCTCGCTCGATGCGACCGCGCCGGTCCGCGGGATCGTCACTGCGGTGGTCGATGAGGGGGCGCGGGTGATCGCTTCCGTGCAGCTCGCGGGAGGAGACGTGCTGGACGTCGGATGCTCGCCCTTCGCGTCCGACGCGCAGATCGGCGCCGAGGTCGGGCTTCGCGTGGAAGGGCGGACGCATCCCGCGCCGACACGGTGACGGTCGAGAACACTCGCGCACTATCGTCCGGTCTGCTTGAATGCCAGAATCACGTGACCTGGGGGATCGTCGTGTCCTCGGGGTCGTTCGCCCGACCGACCCCGGAGTCGCCCCGATGCGCATTCTTCCTCGGCGCCGGCACATCGCCGTTGCTTCGCTGATCGCCCTGCTCGTCACCGGGGTGGTCGCAGCACCCGCTTCGGCCCAGAGTCCCGACGACATCGTCGTCGCTTCGGGCGAGGACTGGACCGTCGAACGCGCCCCCGGCGGCTATGCCGTCACCCTGCGTCTGGACGAACCCCTCCCGATCGTGAGTGACGCGCCGACGATCGTCGTCGACGGCGAGCCGATCGGGATCGCGCGAACCTCGGACGGTGGCCGCACCCTCTCGGTGACGACGTTCGACGACCGTGTCGCCACGGCCCGTGAGGTCGTGAAGGGCTGGGCGTCGGGATCGGGCCCGAAGGCGGGGGAGGACGGCGCAGACGGCTCCGGCCAGCGGCGTGCCCCCGACCCCGAGAACGACACGCTCGAGCGGCAGCTCGAAGCCCTCGCTCCCTCCGACCCCGTCACCGACCCCGCGGAGCCCGGCCCGTACACGGTGACCGAGGCGGAGTACGACTTCGGTGACACGGCGATCGAACTCGCCGGCTACCGCGACGCCCGTGGCGAGATGGTGGGCAAGATCTACCTGAGTTCCGCATCCGGCCCCCGGCCGGTCGTCGTGCTCGAACACGGCCGGCATGCCACGTGCGGTGACGCCGTGTCGGGTGAGTCGACCGCGGACTGGCCCTGCCCGAGCGCCCAGATGCAGATCCGGTCCTACCTCGGGTACGAGGGCACGGGCCGTGCCCTCGCCTCGCACGGCTACAACGTCGTCTCGATTTCGGCGAACGCCATCAACGCCACCGATTCGGAGTTCACCCTCGACCAGGGCGCGCAGGCGCGCGGCCGTCTGGTGCTGGACACTCTCGAGATGCTCGACCGACTCGCGCGTGGGGCGGAGGTCTCGTACGAGGATCGCCCGGAGGGTCAGGATGCCGTGACCCGCACGTTCGACGATGCCCTGGAGCGCGCCACCTCACGCGCCGATCAGCCGGCCCCGCCTTCGGGCGTGACCGCGGCCGATCTCGACGGCCGGTTCGATCTGGACCGCGTGGGCCTCATGGGCCACTCGCGGGGCGGCGAAGGCGTCGTTTCCGCCGCGCAGCTGAACGCCGCGGCCGATGACCGCTACGGCATCCTGGCCGTGCTCCCGTTAGCCCCGACCGATTTCGCCCGCCGCACCCTCTCCGACGTGACGACCCTGGCCATGCTGCCGTACTGTGACGGCGACGTGTCCGACCAGCAGGGGCAGAAGTACATCGACGACTCCCGCCGCGCCTTCGGCGACGACGTCCTGCGGTCGGCGATGTGGGTCATGGGCGCCAACCACAACTTCTTCAGCTCGGTGTGGACGCCGGGGGAGTACCCGGTGGGCGGAGCCGACGACTGGAACCCCGAGGACACGACCTCGAGCTGCGCGACCGTCGACAGCACGCGCCTCAGCGCCGCGGAGCAGTACCAGGTGGGGGTGTCGTACATGACCGGCTTCTTCCGCATGGTTCTCGGGGGCGACGAGGAGTTCCGTCCCCTGTTCGACGGATCCGTCGCCCCCTCGACGACCCTCACGCCCTTTGCCGACGTGCGGGTGATCGCTACGCAGGCGCGTTCGGAGACCGCCCTCATCACCGATTTCGCCGGAGGGGGCGCCGCGGTGACCGTCGAGGGGGATGCCACCGTGACGCTCTGCGCGGGTTCCACGAGCGAGTCGTGCTCCTACCGGTCGTACGGTGAGGTCCCGCACTGGAACCCCGCGTTCCTCGCCCCGTACGTGCCGCTCTTCCCGGCGACGCGGTTCGAATGGAGAGAGACCTTCGGTGCTCGCCTCCGCGTCGCTTTGCCCGCCGACCAGCGCGACGTGCGCGACCACGCGCAGCTGACGGTGAAGGTGGCGCCCGGCGACGACGTGTTCATCGGGACCGAGTTCTCGCTGACGCTCATCGACGGATCAGGGGCCGAAGCCTCCACGCCCGCGTCGATGCTCAACCCGTACTCGGTCAACCGAATGCCGGGCGGAGCACGGGGGCTCGACAAGGTCGTGCTGCAGCAGATCACCCTTCCGCTGGACGAGCTGCGGGGAATCGACCTCTCGGATGTGCGAGAAGTGGTTCTGGAGCCGGGATTCGGTGCCGACGATGTGGCATCCGGATCGCTCCTCCTGTCTGACCTTGCCTTCGACACCCCCTCGGCGGGCGCGCCCGCGGCAGTCGCGCGTCCCGGGGTCAACGTGGCAGAGACCCGTGTGGAAGAGGGATCCGAAGAGTGGACCGCGGCGGTCGCGGTGTGGCTGAATCGCGCGGCCGATGAGCCGGTGAGCGTCTATCTCGGCACGAACCCCGGGCCGGGTGGCGAGGCACCCCCGGCCGGTCTCGGCGCGGAGCGCGTCACCTTCGCCCCCGGGCAGACGTGCGTGCCCGCTCCCGTTCAGATCGTGGGGAACAGCGATCCGTCCGGTTCGGGCGTGTCGATCGCGGGGACCGCGGCGACGACCGGTGAGCGAGTCGTGTCGGGTTCCTCCGACTTCTCCGACATCTTCGTCCGCGAGGACGACGGTGTGCAGGGGGATGACGCCGCTCCGGTGCCGGCCTTCGGTGTCCAAGGCGACGTGTGCGCCGAACTCGCCGCCGCCCGGACGCCCGGGACGCTCAAGGTCTCGGATGCCGAGCCCCGCCGCGGTGACACCCTGCGGTTGACCGCCACCGGCTTCCGCGTCGGGGAAGCGGTGCTCGCCCAGATCGCCGGGTCTGCACTGCCGTGGGTGATCGCGGACGCGGACGGTACCGCGGTCATCGAGACGACGATCGCCGCGGATGCCGCACTGGGCGCGACATCGGTGCGCGCGGAGGGCGCCGGTTCGGCACGCGTGCAGCAGGCGAGCGTGCGGATCGGCGCGGCGGTGCCGACACCGACGCCAACACCGACACCGACCCCGACGACTTCGCCGGCCCCCAGCCCGTCCGTGACGACGACTCCGGTCGTCGCCGACAGCCGGGCCGGTGGAACGCTCGCGCGGTCCGGCGTGGACGGGGCGCTGTGGCTCGCGGTGGCCCTGGGAGCGGCGCTGACGGCCGCCGCGGGCGGTGCCGTGGCCGTCGAGGCACGCCGCCGACGCGGGCGCTGAGGGGGCGGCGTACCGGGCACCCCGCTCGTCGAGCGATAGCATCCGATCGAAGACATCCGTCTCGAGAAGAGGTCCTGATGAAGCGTTCGTCCGTGCTCGCCGTCCTCGCCGCCGTCGTGCTCCTTTCGGCCGGGTGCGCCCCGGGCCAGACGCCGTCCACCACCGGTGGCGGCTCGGCGCCCAGCTCGGCCACCGCGGGGGGCCTGCAGGCCCTGCCGCCGACGATCCTGTCGCCGGGCGAACTCGACGGCACCGATGTGTCTGTCGTCGTCGGCACCGCTCTGGTGATCGCGGTCGAGGACGGAACCGAGGATCAGTGGCGGGGCACTACCGCTGATCCCGCGATCGCGGAGTTCTCGGCCGGCGGATCCGACGAAGGGGCGACGTTCCGGCCCGGTTTCGAGGCTCGCGCCATCGGCTCCACCGAAGCGACGCTCACCGGCCCCGACGGCGGCGAGATCCAGTTCACCATCTCGGTCGTCGCTCCCTGATCGACCGCGGCGGCCACCGCTCGCGCCGCACGCGTCAGGATGCCAACGGCCCCTCGAACACGATCGTCGCGCGCTCCGCGGCCTCGTCGCGCAGGACGCGTGCGCGCACGCCGTAGACCTCGGCGATCAGCTCCGGGGTGAGGACCTCATCCGGGTGCCCGCCGGCCACGACGGCACCGCGTTTGAGAACGACGATGTGGTCGCAGTAGGTCGCGGCGAGGTTGAGATCGTGCAGCGCGATGATGCTCGTGACCGGGAGTGCGGCGACCAGCGCGAGGATGTCGAGCTGGTGCCGGATGTCGAGGTGGTTCGTCGGTTCGTCCAGGAGCAGCTCGCGGGGTTCCTGCGCGAGCGCTCGAGCGATCTGCGCACGCTGACGCTCACCGCCGGAAAGCGTGTGCCAGAGCCGGTCCGCTTTGTCGGCGAGCCCGACGCGCGCGAGGGCGCCGTCGATGGCGGCCTCGTCCTCCGGGCTCGACCCACCCCAGATCGGGCGGTGGGGCGTGCGTCCCAGGCGCACCACGTCGCGCACGACGATGTCGGTGTCGGTCTCGGCGTGCTGCGTGACGACCGCGACCGCCCGGGCGACCTCGCGGCGTCCGCGTGTGCGCAGCGGCGCTCCGTCGAGAAGCACGTCGCCCGTATCGGGACGCGCCGCGCCCTGCAGCAGGCGCAGCAGCGAGGACTTGCCCGACCCGTTCGGCCCGAGCAGTCCCACGGTGCTGCCGGGGGCGGGCCGGAGCGAGACCCCGTCCACGACGAGCGCCCCGCCGCGGGTCCAGTGCACGTTGCGCGTCTCGAGGGTCATGCGCGCTTCCTCCGGCGGACGAGGAGCGCCACGAACACGGGCACCCCGATGATGGCGGTGCCGACGCCGACCGGCAGGGGGGTGGGGGCGAACAGGGTGCGGGTGGCGGCATCCACCCACACCATGAACACGGCGCCCACGACGAGGGACACCGGCAGCACGCGGACGTGCCGCTGTCCGACCAGCAGTCGCACCGCGTGCGGCACGACGAGCCCGACGAAGCCCACCGCGCCGACCACGCTGACCAGGGTCGCGGTCATGAGCGCGGTGACGACGAGGAGGCCGATGCGGGTGCGGGCGACGGGGATGCCGAGCGAGGACGCCACGTCGTCGCCGAAGGCGAAGGCGTCCAACGCTCGGGCGGCGAGGAGGCACACCACGGCGCCGGCGGCGACGACCGCGGCGCACAGCGCGACGTTGTCCCACCGCATGCCCTCGAGCGATCCGAGGAGCCAGAACATCACGCCCCGCGTCTCGTCGGAGTCCGCGACCGCGAACACCACCAGCGACGTCAGCGCCGAGAAGAACTGGGTGCTGGCGACGCCCGCGAGCACGACGCCGGAGGTTCCGCCCGAGGTGAACCGGGCCAACAGGAGCACGAGTCCGAAAGCGAGGAGCGCTCCGACGAACGCGCCGCCGGACAGGCCCAGGATGCCACCGCCCACCCCGAGCACACCGATCACGACCGCGCCGGTGGAGGCGCCGGAGGACACGCCCAGCACGAACGGCTCCGCGAGCGGGTTGCGCAGGAGCGACTGCATGACCACGCCGCACAGCGAAAGGCCCGCGCCCGTGCACGCGGCGACGAGGGCCCGGGGAAGCCGCTCCTCCCAGACGATCGCGTCCTTGGCCGCGCGCACGGGGATGTCCGCGAGACCGAGGTGGTTCAGCACTACGTCGCGGACGTTGACGAGCGAGACATCGGCGGGACCGAGCGTGATCGCGACGCCGAGCGAGAGCACGAGGGCGACCGTCCCGACGAGGGTGAGGAGAAGACCCAGCGGCATCCGCGCGCGTGCGCGCACCGGAGCCGCGACCGCGGCGCTCAGAGCGTGCTCCGGTTCTCGTCCCACCACGCGCGGATCTTCTCGAGTCCGTCGACGAAGCGGATCGAGGGGTTCATCTCAGCGCCGTGCAGCGCGATGAAGCGCTTCTCGCGGACGGCCGTCATGGTCGAGGTCAAGGGATCGCCCTCGAGGAAGGCGATCTTGTCGTCGAGGCGGTCGCCGGGGAATCGGTCGCGCTGCAGGTCGCCGAGCACCAGGACGTCGGGGTCGGCGGCGACGACGCTCTCCCAGCCCACCGCGCGCCAGTCGTCGCTCTGATCCGAGAACACGCCGGTCATGTCGGCGCTCTTCGCCAGCAGCGCGGCGGAGCCGAGACCGCCCGCCATGTAGGGCGTCTTGGTGTCGGCGAACCAGAAGACCACCGATCGCCCGCCGAAGTCGACGCCGTCCGTCGCCGCCGCCGCGCGTTCCTGCAGCGAGGCGATGAGTTCTTCGCCGCGCGCCGACACGTCGAAGATCGCGGCGAGGTCGCGGATCTCGCCGTACAGGACGTCCTCGGTCAGGGCGATCGTGCGCGTGCCGCCGCCGTTGATGCTCACGGCGCCCTCGCAGTCGGTGGGGGAGAGGTAGCTCTGGATGCCGGTCTCGGCGAAGCGATCGCGCGTGGCCACCCCGCCCTGGGCGAAGTGCCGACCGAACGAGGCGGTGACGAAGTCGGGATCGACGCCGAGGACGACCTCGTACGAGGGGGCGTTGTCCGCCAAGCGCGGGACACGCGCGTTGGCGTCGGCGAGGGAGTCCAGGACGGGATCCGTCCAGGATGCCGTGCCCACCATGCGGTCGACGAGACCGAGCGAGAGCAGGATCTCGGTGGAGTTCTGGTCGAGCGAGACGACGCGCTCGGGTGCGGCGTCGACCGTGATCTCGCGCCCGCAGTTCTCGAGCGTCAGCGGGTAGGTGGTCGTCCCGTCGCCGCCGGCGGCGACGGTCGTCTCGGGAACCGGCTCGGACGCGCCGCAGCCGGTGAGGGCGACGACGGTCGCGAGAAGAGCAGCGGGCAGAGCAAAGGCGCGGGTGTGTGGCATCCGGAATCTCCGTGGGGGCGATGGGCCGGAGCGGCGCATCGATGTTGGTAAGGCTTACCTCACTGTTTCTGGTTCTCTGTCCGAAGGTCAAATCGAAACGCCGCGCGGGCGTGGCAAATGACCGAAGAATCGCTGTTGCTTCGTGTGGGTTCGTGTTGTAACGTGTGGGAATCTTCGAAGGGGATCCCGTGTACGCAATGGAGCGCCAGCAGCTCATCGAGCGCGAACTGCGCGAGATCGGACGCGTCAGCGTCGTCGACCTCGCCCGTCGCTTCGACGTCACCACCGAGACCGTTCGTCGCGACCTCGACCGTCTCGAGCGGACGGGTGCGCTACGCCGCGTCCACGGCGGCGCTGTCGGTGTCGACCGCGCGAGCACGACCGAGGCCTCTCTGTCCGAGCGCCGCCTGCGCCAGGGCGAGGCGAAGCGCGCGATCGGCGTCGAGGCCGCCCGGCTGCTCACCCCCGGGTTCCGCGGCTCGATCTTCATCGACGCGGGCACGACCCCGGCCGCCGTCGCTGCCGAACTGCCCCAGGTCCTCAGCGAGGGCGCCGGTGGCGTCGAGATCGTCACGCACTCGCTCGAAGCGGCGCACTTGCTCGCGGGCGACGATCGCGTCTCGCTCACGGTGATCGGCGGGAAGGTCCGCGGAGTCACCGCCGCAGCCGTCGGCGCGCACACGGTGCGCTCGATCGGCGAGCTCCGGCCGGACATCGCCTTCATCGGAACCAACGGCCTGAGCGCCGGCTTCGGACTCAGCACCCCGGACCCCGAGGAAGCCGCGGTCAAGACCGCGATCATCCACGCGGCCCGGCGCGTCGTCGTCGTGGCCGACACCGCCAAATTCGGAGAGGAACTGCTCGTGCGCTTCGCCCGCCTCGATGAGATCGACGTGCTCGTCACCGACGGCACCCCTCCCGACGTCCTCGCGCAGGCCCTGGCCGACGCCGACGCCGAGGTGCGTGTCGCATGATCGTCACCCTCACCGCCAACCCGTCCGCCGACCGTGCGGTGCTCCTGCCCGGTCCGCTCGTCCCGGGTGAGGTCCAGCGCGCCGACTCCTCCCGCGAGGATGCCGGGGGCAAGGGCGTCAACGTCGCCCGCGTGGTCTCCGCCGCGGGTGCGCCCGCGCGCGCCGTGGTGCCCGTCAACGACCACGACCCGTACCGACTGCTGCTCGACGACACCGGCGTGGCGCTCGACATCGTGCCCGTCTCGGGCCGCGCCCGCGCGAACCTGACGATCACCGACCCGCTCGGCGAGACGACCAAGCTCAACCTCCCCGGCGCCGAGCTGTCGGCGGACGAGGCGGCCGCACTCACCGCGGGCGTCGTCGCCGCGGCCGAGGGCGCGACGTGGCTCGTGCTGGCCGGTTCGCTCCCGCCCGGTGTGCCCGAGACGTTCTACGCCGACCTCATCTCCGCGGTCCGCGAGCGCTGGGGCGCCGCCGCCCCGCGGATCGCGGTGGATGCCTCGGGCCCGGCCCTGGCCGCGGTCGTCGCCACCGCGCGCCCCGACCTCATCAAGCCGAACCACGAAGAGCTCGCCGAACTGGTCGGCGAGGACCCGGCGGTCGACGACGACGTGATCGGCGCGGCGACGCGCCGGGCGGCCGCTCTCGTCCCCGAGCGGGTGGCATCCGCTCTCGTGACCCTCGGTGCCGACGGCGCGCTCCTCTTCGACGCCGGCGGCGCGTGGCGCGGACGCGCCCCCAAGATCCAGGTCGCGAGCACGGTCGGCGCGGGCGACAGCTCGCTCGCCGGCTACCTGCTCGCCGACCTCGAAGGGGCGACCGCCCCCGACCGTCTCGCCCGCAGCATCGCGTACGGCGCAGCTGCGGCGACCCTGCCGGGGACGCAGGCCCCGACACCGGCGGATCTGCCCTCGGGCCCGATCGCCGTGACCGCTTTCTCCACCTCCACCGCAACATCCTGACCACGAAAGGTCACAAGACAATGTCCGAGATCATCACACCGGAGCTCGTCAGCCTCGACGCGCCCCTGGGGGCCGACAAGCAGTCGGTCATCCGTGCTCTGGCCGAGCGCGTCGTCGCGCAGGGCCGCGCGACCAGCGCGCAGGAGCTCTTCGACGACGCCTGGGCCCGCGAGCAGAAGGACGAGACCGGACTCCCCGGCGGCATCGGCATCCCGCACGCGCGCAGCGCCTCGGTCACCGAGCCGACGCTCGCCTTCGCCCGCCTGACGCCCGGCGTCGACTTCGGTGCTCCCGACGGGCCCGCCGACATCGTGTTCCTCATCGCGGCACCCGCCGGAGCAGACGAGGCGCACCTGGCGGTGCTGTCGCAGCTCGCCCGCAGCCTCATGAAGCCCGAGTTCACAGCGGGACTCCGCTCCGCCGCGAGCCCCGCCGACGCGGTGCGCATCATCACGGATGCCGTGACCCCCGCGCCCGCTCCGGCCGAGGCCCCCGCGGCCGCTCCGGCCGCGGCGACCCGCGCCGAGGCCCGCACGGCCACCGCGACGAAGACGACGAAGATCGTCGCCGTCACCGCGTGCGCCACCGGCATCGCGCACACGTTCATGGCCGCCGATGCGCTCACCGCCGCGGGCCTCGAGGCCGACGGCGTCGAGCTCGTCGTCGAGCCGCAGGGGTCGAGCGGCTACAAGGCCCTGCCGCAGAGCGTCATCGACGACTCCGACGCCGTGATCTTCGCCGTCGACGTCGACGTCCGCGAGCCCCAGCGCTTCGCGGGCAAGCCCGTCGTGCGCGCCGGTGTGAAGCGCGGCATCGAGCAGCCGAAGCAGCTCATCGCCGAGGCCGTCGCGGCGTCGCAGAACCCGAACGCCGCGCGCGTGCAGGGCGGCGCCGCCGGTGCCTCGGCGTCGGACGCCCCCGTCGCTCAGCAGTCCGTGGGTCGCCGCATCCAGCGCTGGCTCCTCACCGGTGTCAGCTACATGATCCCGTTCGTCGCCGGTGGCGGTCTGCTCATCGCCCTGGGCTTCCTGCTCGGCGGTTACCAGGTCACGCAGAACGCGGCCAACGTCATCATCCAGAACTCGCTGTGGGACCTCCCGACCGAGGGCATCACGTCGCCGCTCGGACCGGTGGGTCAGTACCTCGGTTCGGTCGCCTTCATGATCGGCGCGACGTCGATGGGCTTCATCGTCGCCGTGCTCGCGGGCTTCATCGCGTACGCGATCGCCGACCGTCCCGGTATCGCCCCCGGCTTCGTCGCCGGTGCCGTCGCCGTGCTCATGAACGCCGGCTTCATCGGCGGCATCATCGGCGGTCTTCTCGCCGGTTTCATCGCGTGGTGGCTCGGCCGCTTCGACGCACCCCGCTGGTTGCGCGGTCTGATGCCCGTCGTCATCGTGCCGTTCCTCGGCTCGATCTTCGCCTCGGGCTTGATGATCCTCTTCCTCGGCCGCCCGATCGCCGCCCTCATGGCGGCGCTCACCGAGGGCCTCACCTCGCTCGCGGCGTCGAGCGCTGGCGCCATCGTGCTCGGTGTCATCCTCGGCCTCATGATGTGCTTCGACCTCGGTGGACCCGTCAACAAGGTCGCGTACGTCTTCGCGACGACGGGCCTGGCCGCTGCGACCCAGACCAACACCGCGCCGTACCTGATCATGGCCGCCGTCATGGCCGCGGGCATGGTGCCGCCGCTCGCGATGGCCCTGGCATCCACGGTTCTGGCCCGAGGCAAGTTCACGCCGGTCGAGCGCGAGAACGGTGCGGCCGCGTGGCTGCTCGGCGCCTCGTTCATCTCCGAGGGCGCGATCCCGTTCGCCGCGGCCGACCCGCTGCGCGTCATCCCCGCTTCGATGGTGGGCGGCGCGATCACGGGAGGCCTCAGCATGCTGCTCGCCGTGCAGTCGTACGCGCCGCACGGCGGGGTGTTCGTCTTCTTCGCGATCAACCCGTTCTGGGGCTTTGCCCTCGCAATCGCGGCGGGTACGGTCGTGACGGCGCTGCTCATCGTCGCTCTCAAGGGCATCGGTCGCAACGCCCAGGACTCCGCCGTCGCCGAGGCCGCTCCGGCCGCCTCCGTCGCCGCCTAAGCCCCCATCGGTTCGAAAGGAATCACCATGGCAGAACGTCAGGCCACCATCGCCAGCAGCTCCGGTCTCCACGCCCGTCCCGCGAAGCTCTTCGTGCAGGCCGTGCAGGAGAAGAAGATCCCCGTCACCATCTCGGCCGACGGCGGTGCCGACCTCAACGCCGGCAGCATCCTCTCGCTCATGGGCCTCGGCGCCGGTCACGGCACCGTCGTGACGCTGAAGGCCGAGGGCGAGGGCGCCGAGCAGGCGCTCGACGAGCTCGTCGCCCTGCTGGAGACGGACCTCGACGCGCAGTAAGCCTCTCTGCACGAAACACCGGATGCCACGGGCCCCAGGGCTCGTGGCATCCGGTGTTTCCGTGTGCGGGCGGCACAACTCCTGCAGGAACCCGGCCGCGCGGGTGTCGTGGGCCGCAGACGCCGGTTCTGCCGGAGTTGTGCGGCTCAGACCTCGGTCGAGTCGCCGGGCTGCAGATCGACGAAGGTCCCGCCGTTCTGCTCGACGGCCCAGGTGAGGCGGGCGTTGCCCATCTGCTTTCCGGCGACCGAGAGGGTCATGTCGTGGGTGGCGAAGGCGCGCGCGGGCTTGACCGCCAGTACGAAGTCCATCGCCTCGGAGATCTTGAGCCACGGCGCGCCGACGGGAGCGGCGAGGAGCGCGACCTTGGTGTGCTTCGGAACGGCGTACGAATCGCCCGGGTAGTACAGCGCGTCGTTGACGAGCACGCCGACGTTGTCGACGACGGGGATCGACTCGTGGATGACCTCGTGGCGGCCGCCGAAGAACTCCAGGTGGAACGGACCGAGGTCCAGGGTGTCGCCGGGGTGCACCGTCGTGATCTCGAAGCCGGCGGCGGCCCTCTGCACGCCTTCCGGGCCGTAGATCGGCACGCCCGGGTGCGCCTTCTGCAGGCGGGTGAGGTGCTCGGGCGTCCAGTGGTCGGGGTGCTCGTGCGTGATGACGACGCCGACGAGGCCCGTGAGGTCTTCGAGCGGCGAAGTGAAGCTGCCGGGGTCGATGACGAGGGTGTGGCCCGCCTTGGTGACGACGAGGGCGGCGTGTTCGTGTTTGGTGACCTGCATGCCGTCGAGTCAACTCCGCGGTGGGGGACGCTGCAACCGCTGGACGGGGAGCGATCCGGATGCCAGGGGATGAACGTCTCGCGTCCGCCCTTCCCTTCGGGCCGGTCCCGCGATACGGTGGGCCGGACACGCCCGGGCTGCGAGTCATTCGCGGCCCGATTTGTCGTGCGCGGCATCCGTAGTGCATACTTGAACGGTTGCGACGCGGCCCCATCGTATAGCGGCCTAGTACGCCGCCCTCTCACGGCGGTAACGCGGGTTCGAATCCCGCTGGGGTCACCAACATGAGAAAGAGCCTCGACCGAATGGTCGGGGCTCTTTCCTTTTGTCGGCGCGCCCGCGCCCACGGCGCGAACGGAATCGGATGCCGTGAGCCTGGCATCCGATTCCGTCGGGCGATCAGCCCTCGTTGCTCGCGCGCCGCCGGCGGATCAGCCGCCGCACGGCCCACACGATCACGAAAGCCACCGCGCCCACGGCGATCCACGGCAGCAGGAACCCGAGTCCGATCACGGTTCCGTTGAGTGTCGCGACGAGGCCGTTCCACCCGGCCACGAGTCCGTCGCCGAAGCCGGCGGGGTCGGCGGCCACGGTCTGCGAGCGCTCGGCCAGCTGAACGCTGAGCGACGACATCGCCACTTGCGATTCGATGGAGTTCAGCACCTGCCGGTCGGAGTCGAGCTGCGCCTGCCGCTCCGCGAGCGCGGATTCGGCGGCGATGAGGTCGGACACCGACCCGGCCTGCGCCATGAGCTCGGTGAGACGGGCGACGGATGCCTCGCCGGCGGCGACGCGAGCCCGGAGGTCGACCGTCTGCTCGGTGACGTCGGAGCGGTTCACGCTCGTCGCCGTCACATCGCCCACGGCGGAGAGGCCGTCCATCACCGACACGAGGGCATCGGCGGGGACCCGGACCGTGATCCACGCCGACGACGCGGTCGGCTGCGACATCCTGCCGTCGAGCGGGACGGCGCCGATGCCCCCGCCCAGCTGCGACGACTCCACGTAGCCGCCGGCCGAGGTGGCGGCATCCGTAATCGTCGCGATCGCGGCGGTGACGTCGTCCACCGCGACCGTGCTCGATCCGGTGGCGACGATGTCGCGCGACGCCGAACCATCGACGCCGGATGCGGCCGACGCGTCGCCAGAGATCGCGGCACCGCTCATGTCGCGGAGACCTTCCGCCGATTCGCCGGTGCTCAGACCGGGGACGGCCGCGCCTCCCGCTTCGCTCACGCCCACGACGGACGAGCCGGCGGTGCTCGTCGGTGACGTCAGGGCCGGGCCGACGACGGCGGCCACGACGACGACGGCCGCTGCGGCACCGACGCCCGTCCACACGGCGCGGCGGCGCCGCCGACGAGCGGTCCGCTCGTCGGCGATCCGGGCGAAGACGGCGGTCTCGATGGCATCCACGCGGTCGTCGCGGAGCGGGGGGAGGG
>NZ_CAKKMM010000022.1:0-24612 GCF_918698205.1 Microbacterium sp. Bi128
CGAAGCCCCACCGCACCAAGGAGACCCGATGACCGCCGAACGGCACTGGAGCGACCCCCTCACCCCCACCGAGATCGTCGAGGTCACCGCGCTCGTGCGCGCGGACGAGCGCATCGGGTCGGAGCCGCGCTTCTGGGGTATCGCCGTCGAGGAGGGCCTGGCCCGCAGCCTCGCCCCCGGCCAGGGGCGCCCGGTGCGCCTGGTGGTCATGAACCCCGCGGCCCACGCCGCGTGGGAGGTCACGGCCTGGACCTCCGGCACGGACCGGCAGGCCTCGCTCGGGTCATGGAGCCCCGTGGATGCCAAGCGCCCCGGCGTCTCGAGCGACGAGGCGCGCGCGATCGCCCGCGCGGCCCGCGAGCACCCGCTGCTGAAGGAGGCGCTCGCCAAGCGCGGCATCACCGACACGACGCACGTGTGGGTGGACCCGGAGTCCATCACCGGCTTCGAGCCGGAGGACCTCATGGACCGCCGCCTGTCGTGGGGCACGGTCTGGTACCGCGAGAGCGCGGACGACAACGGGTACGCGCGTCCGGTGGCCGGCCTCGTGCCGATCCTCGACCTCGAGACGCTCGACATCATCCGGATCGAGGACCACGGCGTCATCCCGATGGCGAGCGAGGGCGGCAACTACCGCTCGGGCACGTGGGGTCCGGACCGCACCGTCGCCCCGCTGGAGATCACCCAGCCCGAGGGCCCCGGCTTCACCGTCGAGGGCCACAAGGTCACGTGGCAGAACTGGTCGTTCCGCATCGGCTTCACGCACCGCGAGGGTCTCGTGCTGCACGACATCGCCTACCGCGACGGCGACGTCGACCGTCCGGTCCTCCGCCGCGCGGCCGTGAACGAGATGTACGTCCCGTACCTCGACTCCGACCCCACGGCCTACCGCAAGAACTTCTTCGACTGGGGCGAGTACGGGGCCGGCCCCCTCACGGCATCCCTCGAACTCGGATGCGACTGCCTCGGCGAGATCCACTACTTCGACGCGCACGTGCTCGACGGCCTCGGCGAGGCCCAGACGATCACGAACGGCGTGTGCCTGCACGAGGAGGACTCCTCGATCCTGTGGAAGCACGTCAACACGCGCACCGGCGAGGCGGACGTCCGCCGTTCGCGGCGCCTCGTGATCTCGTTCTTCGCCACCGTCGCCAACTACGACTACGGCTTCTACTGGTCGCTGTACCAGGACGGCTCGATCGAGCTGGAGATCAAGCTCACCGGCATCCTGTCGGTCTCGGGGATCGACGACGGCAAGATGCCGCCGTTCGGCCGCATGGTGAGCCCCAACGTCCAGGCGCCCACGCACCAGCACTACTTCGCCGTCCGCATGGACACCGCGATCGACGGGCCGAAGAACCGCCTGGTGGAGGTGCACGCCGAGGTCGAGGAGGACGAGGAGCTCAACCCCTGGGGTAACGCCGTCAAGATGGTGTCGGAGGTCATCGCGTCCGAGAAGGATGCCGGGCGCATGGCGGATGCCTCCCGCGCGGTGCACTGGCGGGTCGAGAACACCGAGCGCACCAACCGCTTCGGCGAGAACACCGCCTACCGCCTCTCGGCGATGCACACCACGCGCCTGTTCGCCCGGCCCGGGAGCGTCGTCGCGCGCAAGGCGCCGTTCGTTTCGAAGCACCTGTGGGCCACGGCGTACGACCCGGCGGAGCGCTTCATCACGGGCGACTACCCGAACCAGGCGCCGCTCGAGGCCGAGGGCATCACCGCATGGCAGCAGGCGGACCGCCCGCTCGACGGGGCGGAGCTCGTGCTCTGGCCGATCGTTGGCGTGCACCACTACCCCAAGCCCGAAGAGTGGCCGATCATGCCGGTGCACCGCATCGGTCTGCGGTTCGAGCCCGACGGCTTCTTCACCCGCAACCCCTCGCTCGACCTGCCGCCGTCCTCGAGCGGCGACCACTGCCACGCGCCCACCCCGGGAGCGGGCGGTGCGGTGGCCGAGGGGCACGCGTTCCACGGCCACGACGCGGGCGGTCACGACCACTCCGCACACGGGCACGACCACCACGGGCACCACGGGCACTGATGGGGGAGGTGCTGCACGCCGGGGCGTTGGTGGCGACGGCGGCGGGCGCGTGCTGCGTCGCCGCCGACCGCCCCGCGTCACGCGTGCGTGAGCTCCTGATCGCCGCGGTGATGCTCCTCGCGATGGGCGACATGGTCGTCGGCGGCGGGCGGGTGCCGGCCGTGTTCTGGGCGGCGGCGCTCCTCGTCGCGGCGTTGATCTCGGTGGCTCCGGGGCCGGCGCGGCGGGGTGCCGGGCGGCGGATGCGGGCGTTCGACGCCCTGGGCGCCGTGCTCATGGCGGCGCTCTTGCTGGCCGCGCACGTTCCGGCATCCCCCGGTTCGTCCCATCACGGGGCGGGTGCGTTGCCGCTCGTGCTGCTCACCCTCGTCGGAGTGGCGGCGTATGCCGTGGGCGGTGTGGTGCTGTTCGCGACGACGCATCGCGAGCGTCCGCTCATCGTGCGGCTGCCGCCGCTGGCGATGGGCGCGTCGGCGGTGCTGATGGCGGTGCCGCTCGTGGTTCGCTGAGGAGCACCGCGCGAGGGTCGGTCGCCGGGGTGAAACTCGCTCGTTGCGGCTACCCAGCGAACTTACTGAGACTGACGTGACACTAGCTGTCACGCTAGTCTCAGTAAGGGAGGTGGATTCGATGGTCAACGACGTCGACGCGCTGCGTGCAATCGAGCGCGCGCCGCTCCGGACGGTGCGCCCTCAGGACCTGGAGCCGGACCTCGGCCATGCGCGCCGCACCATCGCTCGACTCGTCGACCGCGGGGCGCTGGTCCGCCTTGCGCAGGGCGTGTACACAGCGCCTCCGGAGGGCCGTGACGGCCGACGGTGGCGCCCGACGCTGGAGGCGGCCGGCCTGGCGCTGGCGACGGCACGCTTCGGCAACCGCAATGCCATCCTCATGGGGCTCGGTGCCGCGCGTCATTGGGCAGCGATTCCGCGCGCTATCGGTGTGACGACCGTTGCCATCCCGGAGGCGGGACGACCTCCCGTGACCCTGGACATCGGGGGCGTGGTCCACCTCGTCCCGCGCGATATCGATCGGCTCGACGCCGTACTCGAACAGAACGAGCTCGGACGTGCTCTGGTGGCCACGCCGGCGCAGACGCTGTACGACCTCCTGATGAAGCCGGGTCAGGGAGGCATGCCCGATGAGGCCCTGGCCGCGGCGCGAAACCTGCGCGGGCGGGTCAGACGGGAGGATCTGCGGCGTGTGGTCGACACGTTCGGTCGCGCGAACGCTGCCGTGCGCCGGGCCCTCGATGAGATGGAAGTGTGAGGGCAGTGATGGCGCAAAGCCGCGACGGTGGAAGGCCGAGAACTCGCGCGACCCGGGCCACCCCGGGCGTCCTCGACGAGCACGAGCGCGCCAGGGTCGAGGCACAATTCGGTGTTGCTGCGGAGCAGGTCGTCCGCGATCACGTGATCTCACATGCCCTCGCCGCGATCGCCACGGTGCCCACGGACGATCTCGTGTTCTTCGGGGGCACCGCGCTCGCGCGCACACATCTGACAGGTCTCCGTCTCTCGGAAGACATCGACCTCATCGCATCCGGGTCCCGTGCGGAGATCGGCGACAGAATCGAGGCGGCCCTCGCGAGCGGGCTGGGGCGCGCGTTCGGAACGCCGACGTTCACCCCGCGCATCCGCGACACCATTCACTCCGAGTCCTCAGTGATGGAGGCCCGCGGTGTCCGCATTCGTCTCCAACTCCTCTCGGCGCAGGGATATCCCGCGTGGCCGACGGAAGTCCGACAGATCGAGCAGCGATACAGTGACGCACCACCCGCACGCTTACGTGTGCTGACGGCTGCGGCGTTCGCCGCCGCGAAACTAGCGGCCTGGAGCGACCGTGGAGCGCCGCGCGACCTCTACGACCTGTGGGCGTTGGCGGGTGTCGGCAAGATCGACCGCGAGGCCGTCGAGATGTTCGGAAAGCTCGGGCCGTACACGAGCGCGTCAAAGGTGTCCTTCGCCCGGCTGCCGACAGACTCAGAGTGGACTGCCGCGCTCGGTCACCAGTGCGTCCCGCAGGTGGGGCCGGAGGAAGCGGCTCGCGTTGTGCGCGCGGCTCTCACCCCGTTCCTCTGACGGAAGGCGGCCCCGGCCTCAGCCCGTGAACACCGTGGACGAGCGCCGCTCGTACCACCGCGCCAGCTGCTCGCCGGCCTTCAGCACGTGCTCGCGCATCTCGCGGCGCGCAGCCTCGGCATCCCCGCGCTCGATCGCCTCGATGATGCGCACGTGCTCCTGGAAGTTCTCCTCGCGGTGGCGGTCGTCGCCCACCAGTAGCTGAGCCGACACGTTGCGCGGGAAGGTCTCGTTGATCTCCTCGATCGCGCGCGCGAGGCGGGCGTTCGCCGACACCTCCGCGATGGTGTTGTGGAACACGTCGTTCTCGCGCCGGCTGGCGAGCGCGGAGTCCGCTTCGCCGCGCTCGCGCGCGAGTGAGCGGTCGTACATGTCCTGGTTCGCCTCGCGCAGCCGGGCCACGTCGCCCCGCGAGATGCGCTCGACGGCGCGTGCGGCGGCGAGCGCCTCCAGTTCGGCGCGGACCTCGTAGGCCTCGCGCACCTCCCACGGTGCCGGAACGCGGACGACGGCGCCGCGATTGGGGAGGACCTCGATCAGTCCGCCGGTCTGCAGCTGGCGCAGCGCCTCACGCACCGGGGTGCGGCTCACGCCGAAGTCATTCGCGAGCTCGGCCTGACGCAGTTGGGCACCGATGGGGATGTCTCCCGACATGATCCGATCTCGGATCTTGGCAGCGATCTCGTCGACGAGGGCGTGCCCTCCCGTCGCCGAGATATCGGTGTCCCCCCGTGCGGCCATGGTGCCCCTCTTCGTCGGTCGTGGTCGCGCTCCCGCGACTTGCGAACCTAGCAGACGGGACGGCCGATCCCACGCAATTCACGCGACTCTGGCTCCCAGGTGAAGGGTTCTGGATCCAATCTGTATCTGTTAGGATCCAAACATGACGACGCGAGAGGATGCCGCCGAGCTCCGGGCCCGCGTGCGCTCCTTGACGCTCGAGACTCCCGACGTGATGTCGGTGGAGCTCGAGGGCGTTGACGGGCCGCTGCCCGCGTGGACGCCGGGCGCCCATGTCGACCTCGAGATCCCCGGAGCCCCCGTCCGCCAGTACTCCCTGTGCGGCGATCCCGGGTCCGGTCGCTACCGGATCGCGGTGCTGCACGAAGAGCAGAGCCGGGGTGGCTCGCGGGCCGTGCACGAGCGGCTGCGCCCGGGCGACGCGGTCTCGCTGCGCGGACCGCGCACCCACTTCGGCCTCGAACCCGCGGACGAGTACCTGTTCGTCGCAGGCGGGATCGGGATCACCCCGGTGCTGCCCATGGTGCGCGCCGCCGCGGCGGCAGAGGTGCCCTGGCGGGTGCTGTACCTCGGCGCTTCGCGCACCCGCATGGCGTTCCTCGACGACCTCGCCACGATCCCCGGCGGCACGATCGACGTCATCGCGCGCGACGAGGGTGTCCGTGCCGACCTCGCGGCCGAGCTGGCCGCGCACCCGAACGCCGCCGTGTACGCCTGCGGTCCGGCGCGCATGCTCGAAGAGATCACGCAGCTGGTGCCCGAGGCATCCGGTCGTCTGCACCGGGAGTACTTCACCGCCCCGGTGGTGGAGTACGCCCCCGGCGGCCCGTTCTCGGTGCGTCTCGCCCTCACCGGCGTCGAACTCACCGTCGAGCCCGAGCAGTCGGTGCTCGACGTGATGCGCAGTGCCGGCGTCGACGTTCTCTCCGACTGCGAAGAGGGGATCTGCGGCAGCTGCGAGACGGGCGTCCTCGAGGGCGAGGTCGAGCACCGGGACTTCGTTCTCACCACCCAGGAGCGCGCCGCGAACGACTGCATGATGGTGTGCGTCTCGCGGTCGGCGTGCCCCCTCCTCGTCCTCCAGGCCTGAGGGCCTGTCCCACACATCCGATACCGACCACGAAGGGCGACGGCGATGCTGAAGCAGGAAGACAACGACAAGATCACCCGGTCGGGACCGGGAACCCCGCTCGGCAACCTCCTGCGTTCGTACTGGCAGCCGGCCGCCCTCGTGTCCGAGATGCCCGGCGAGCGGCCCGTGAAGGCCGTGCGCATCATGAGCGAAGACCTCGTGCTGTTCAAGAAGCGCGAGGGCTGGGGCCTGATCAGCCGGTACTGCGCCCACCGCGGCGTCGACCTGTCCTACGGCCGTCTCGAGGAAGACGGCATCCGGTGCCTCTACCACGGCTGGCTCTACGACGGTCAGGGTCGCTGTGTCGAGCAGCCGGCCGAGCCCGAGCACAGTCAGTTCCTCGGCAAGATCCGCATCGCGAACTACCCGTGCGTCGAGAAGAACGGCATCATCTTCACCTACATGGGCGCGGGCGACCCGCCGCCCTTCCCGCACTACGACTGCTTCGTCGCGCCCGACGAGTACACGTTCGCGTTCAAGGGCATGTGGGACTGCAACTGGCTGCAGGGGCTCGAGGGCGGCATCGACCCGAGTCACGTCTCGTTCCTGCACCGCTTCATGCAGGAGGACCCGCGCGAGATGTACGGGCAGCAGTTCGCCGAGGAGGTCGAGGGCACCGGCAAGAAGCTCTCGATGCTCGTGGGCGAGAGCTACCGTCCCGACATCGAGGTCGAGAGTGCCGACCACGGCCTCCGCGTCTTCGCGCTGCGCCAGCTCACCGAGGACATCAAGCACGTGCGGGTGACGAACCTGCTGTTCCCCAACGCCTTCGTCGTGCCGTTCGGCAACACCAAGGTGTTCACGCAGTGGCACGTCCCGATCGACGACGAGCACCACTACTGGTACATGATCTGGTACGACTTCGCCGAGGTCACCGACAAGGACACGCTGCTGCAGCAGCGCCTCGAGGGCGTCACGCTGCCGGACTACCGCCCCGTCCGCAACCGCGACAACAACTGGGGCTTCGACCCCCAGGAGCAGAAGGAGCTCACGTACACCGGCATGGGGCTGGACATCAACGTCCACGACCAGTGGGCGGTGGAGAGCATGGGCTCGATCCAGGACCGGACCGTCGAGCGACTCGGGGTCTCCGATCGCGCCGTGACCGCCAACCGGCGCCTTCTGCTCCGCGCCATCGACTCCTTCGCCGCGGGCGGCCAGACGCCGTCGCACCCCGTGAGCGAAGAGGATGCCGCCCGGCTCACGGGCCCTCTCGCGATGGACACGATCGCCGCCAACGACGCGTGGCAGGAGCGCTGGGTCCAGCGCGAGCAGGAGCGCCGCGAGAGCTCCCCGTGGGCGTCCCCGCAGGCAGCCGCCGAGGAGACCGTCGATGCGTGAACGCAACGTCGATGAGCGCCCGGTGTCCGAGAGCGGCGGCGGAATCTCGGCGCGACCGATGCTGGCGGCCGACCGCGAGGGCTTCGTGCACCGGCACGGCCTGTGGAGCGAGGCGCAGTACGCCGCCGCCGGTCAGATGCGTCGTGTGATCGACGAGCTCGGCATCGACATGGTCCGCTTCTCGTTCGTCGATCAGCACGGGATCCTCCGCGGCAAGACGATCGCGCGCGGCGGGATCACCGCGGCGATGCGCTCCGGCGTCACGGCGCCGAGCTCGCTGCTGCTCAAGGACACCTCGGGTCAGTCCGTGTTCTCGGTGTTCAGCGCCGAGACGGGCGTGGGCGTCGCGGGGTTCAGCGGCGCCGGCGACATCGTGCTCGTGCCCGACCCGACGACCTTCCGGGTGCTGCCGTGGGCGCCCGGGACGGCGTGGATCCTGTGCGACTTGCGCTTCCCCGACGGATCGCCCGTGCCCTTCTGCACGCGCACGATCCTCCGCAACGAGCTGACGACGCTCGCCTCACGCGGGTACGACATGACCGTGGGCGCGGAGCTGGAGTTCCACGTCTTCCGGACCGAGGATGCCGCTCTCGCCGCGGAGCACCTGGGGGCGCCCGGCCGTCCGGGTGCCGCGTCGATGACGGCGCCCACCACCCGCGGATCGCAGCTGCTGCTCGAGGAGGGGCTCGACCGCATGCAGCCGCTCGTGGACGCGCTGTACCGCGGGCTCACGCTGCTCGACCTCCCGCTGCGCTCGATCGAGCTGGAGTTCGGCCCCAGCCAGTTCGAGATCACGATGGAGGCCGGCTCGGCCGCCGAGATCGCGGATGCCATCGTGTTGTGCCGCACCGCCGTCCGCCGGATCGCCGCGGGCCTGGGGTATCACGCCACCTTCATGGCGCGCCCGCAGGGGGCCGAGGGGGCCTCGACCGGCTGGCACCTGCACCAGTCCCTCACCGAACGGGAGACCGGACGCGGCGCGTTCGTGCCCGACGCGCCCGGCACGACGCTGTCGCTGCTGGGCTCCGCGTACCTCGGGGGAGTGCTCGCGCACGCCGCGGCGGCCGCCGCCTTCACCACGCCCACCGTGAACGGGTACAAGCGGTACCAGCCGAACTCGCTGGCGCCGGACCGCATCGCGTGGGGGATCGATAACAAGGGCGCCATGGTGCGCGCCGTCGGTGGCGTCGGCGACCCCGCGACGCGCCTGGAGAACCGGTCGGGCGAGCCCGCGGCCAACCCGTATCTCTACATCGCGTCGCAGGTCATCAGCGGCGTCGACGGCATCGACCGCGGTCTCATCCCGCCGGCGCCGACCACCGACCCCTACCGCACCGAGGCGCCGTCGCTGCCGGCATCCCTCGGCGAGGCCGTCGACGCGCTCGAGGCCGACACGGTCTTCCGGGCGGCCCTCGGTGATGTCGTCGTCGATTGGTACGCGACCATCAAGAGGGCGGAGTTCGCCCGCTACCTTCGCCATGTCTCCGACTGGGAGCAGCGCGAGTACTTCGAGATCTTCTGAGGACGACCATGAGCCTTCGCACCACCGTCACGGCCCTGCCCGAGTACGAACCGTTCCTCCTCGGGGGAGAGTGGATGCCGCGCGGCGAGCGCGCCGCGCGCGCGGTCATCGACCCCGCCACCGGCGAAGTGCTCACCACCGTGGCCGACGCCACGGCCGAGGACGTCGACGCCGCCGTCTCGGTCGCCGTCCAGGCGCACGCCGACCGCCGCTGGCGCGGGCTCGCGCCGCTGGAGCGGGCGCGCATCCTGAACCGGGTCGCCGACCTCATCGAGGAGCAGCTCGAAGCGCTCGCGATCCTCGAGACGCGTGACAACGGCAAGCCCATCGAACGCTCGCGTGCCGACACCGCGATGGCCGCACGCACGTTCCGTCACTACGCCGGGGCGCCCTCGCGTCTCGGCGGCACGGTCGTCCCGGTCGACGGCGGTGCGCACCACGTCTACACGCTGCAGGAACCGGTCGGACCCGTCGCGATCATCCTGCCGTGGAACTTCCCGATCATGACCGCGGCGTTCAAGCTCGCCCCGGCGCTCGCCGCCGGGTGCCCCGTGGTCGCCAAGCCGGCGGAGGACACCCCTCTCACGCTGCTGCGGCTCGGCGGCATCCTTCTCGAGGCCGGCGTTCCCGCCGGGGTGGTGAGCATCCTCACCGGCGACGGGTCGGTCGGGGCGGCCCTCACCGCCCACCCCGGTATCGCGAAGATCACGTTCACCGGCTCGACCGAGGTGGGGCGCCTGGTCGCCCACGCCGCGGCCGACGACTTCACCCGTGTGACGCTCGAGCTCGGCGGCAAGAGCCCCAACATCGTCTTCGAGGACGCCGACCTGGATGCCGCCGTCCTCACCGCGATGCGCGCCTCGTTCGGTCACTCCGGGCAGATGTGCACCGCGGGGAGCCGGCTGCTGGTGCAGCGCTCGATCCTGGCGGAGATGACCGAGCGGATGACCGCCGCCGTGGCCCGCGTCCCCGTCGGCGACGGACTCGACGGCGGCATCACGGTCGGACCGCTCGTGTCGGAGGAGCAGCGCGAGCGCGTGCTCGGCTACATCCGCACCGGCGTCGACGAGGGCGCCACCCTGCTCGCCGGTGGCGGTGTGCGCGAGCCCGGGTTCTACGTCGAGCCCACCCTGTTCACCGACGTCCGCAACGACATGCGCATCGCCCGCGAGGAGATCTTCGGCCCCGTGGTCGGCATCATCCCCTTCGACGACGAGGCGGATGCCGTCCGCATCGCCAACGACAGCGCGTACGGTCTGGCCGCGGGCGTCTGGACCCGCGATCTCGGCCGTGCCCACCGGATGGCGGCGGCGCTGAATGCCGGGACCGTCTGGATCAACACGTACAACCTGTTCGACCCCGCGCTCTCGTTCGGCGGCACGGGGGACTCGGGCCTCGGCCGCGACCTCGGCGAGGAGGGCCTGCGCGGCTTCCTCGAGAGCAAGAGCGTCGTGATCGCGATCCCTGAGGCCTGAGCATGGATGCCGTCCTGTACCGCGCGGACCGCGTGGTGACGATGACCACCGACCACCCCGACGCCGACGCGTTCGTGGTGGCCGGCTGTCGCGTCCGCGACGTCGGACGGGTCGGCGACGTGCGGGAGCGCTGGGCGGGGCGGGCGCGCGAGGAGGAGCTGCACGGCGTCGTCACCCCGGGGCTCATCGACGCCCACATGCACATGCAGCGCGCGGGTCTGAAGGCCCTGGACTACCTGCAGCCGGACGACGACGTCGACCGCTTCATCGTGGCCATGCGCGACAGCTTCGACGACGACGGGCCCGAGCACCCGCCGTTCGACGACCGGATCCGGGCCCTGGAGCGCGTGCAGCCGCTCCTGCACGCGCTCGGCATCACCACCGTCGTCGATCCCGCGGTCACTCCCGACGAGATGCGCGGGTACCAGGTGGCGCGGCAGCGCGGACTCCTCTCGATGCGTACCGTCGCGATGCCGTTCCTCGAGCTCACGACCGGGGAGGCCGACGAGATCGACGCCCTGATCGCCCGACTCGCCGGGATCGGCGCGGCGACCGGGTTCGGCGACGACGTCTTGTCGCTCGGCGGCATCAAGGTCTACCTGGACGGTGAGGCGCTGAAGGGTCAGGCGTGGCTGGAGCGTCCCTGGGACGGTTCGGGCTACACCGGGCTCCAGCGCATCCCCGAAGACCAGTACCGGCGCCTCGTCGCCTGGTGCGGCACGCACGGCTGGGGCGTCGGCACGCACGCGGTCGGGTCTGCGGCGGTGGCGCTGGCGGTGGATGCCGCGAGTGCCGCGGGCGACGCGGTTCCGGATCTCCGGTTCCAGGTCATCCACGGCTACCTCGAGACCCCCGCGGAGGCGATGGTGCAGGCCGCGCGCGCCGGGGTGATCGCCTCGGTGCAGCCCTCGATCATCTGGCACAACGGGGCGGGCCTGCGCGCGGCCCTGGGCGAGCGGGCGGAGCGCGCCAACCCCCTCCGCAGCTGGCTGGACAGCGGGGCCACCGTCGCGTTCGGCTCCGACGGCCCCTTCTTCGCCTTCGACCCCCGGCACCTCATGTGGCAGGCCGTCACGCGGCACATCGCGGGCGACGATCGCCCGCTCGACCCTGCCGAGGCACTGACGCTCGACGAGGCCTTCGCCGCCTACACGACCGGCGCGGCCCGGGCGGCCTACGCCGAGGCCGACCGCGGCGTGATCGCCCCCGGCGCGTGCGCCGACTGGGTGCTGTGGCCCACTGACCCCACGGCCGCCCCCATCGACGAGCTGCGCAGACTTCCCGTGCTGCGCACCGACGTCGCCGGGCGCACCGTCTACCGAAAGGACCCCCGCGCATGACAGAGACCCCTCTCCACCGCTGGAGCGCCACGGACCTCGCGACGGGGATCGCCGAGGGAGAGATCTCGGCGGTCGAAGTGATGCGGGCGCACCTCGACCGCATCGCCGAAGTGGAGTCCGATGTGGCGGCCTTCGTGTCGCTCGTCTCCGAGCAGGAGGCGATCGACATGGCGGTCGAAGCCGATCGCGCCGTCTCGCGCGGTGATCGGCTGGGACCGCTGCACGGACTCCCGACCGGGGTGAAGGACCTCATCGACGTCGCGGGTCTGCCCACCTCGCACGGTTCCGCCGCGTATCGCGACGCCGGTCCCGCGACGCACGACAGCCTGCTGGCGACCAATCTCCGTCGCGCGGGTGCCCTGATCATCGGGAAGACGAACACCCCCGAGGCGGGCCTGGGGACCTTGACCTTCAACCCCGTGCGCGGGGTGTGCCGCAACCCCTGGGACCTGAGCCGGCACGCCGGCGGGTCGAGCGGGGGCGCCGGCGCGGCGCTCGCGGCGGGCATGCTGCCGATCGCCGACGGATCCGACAGCGGGGGCAGCATCCGCTACCCCGCCTCGCTCTGCAACATCGTCGGTCTGCGCCCCACCCCCGGCACCGTGCCGAGCGCGCGCACCGGGAACGGCTGGGATCCCCACGGGGTCCTGGGGCCGATGGCCCGCGACTCGCGGGACGCCGCGCGGCTGCTGTCCGGGATCACGGGGCGTGACGATCTCGCGCCGCTGTCGTGGGTCGAGGACGCGGAGTCCTTCCTGAACCTCCCTGTCCGGGATCCCCGCTCGATCCGGCTGGGCTGGAGCGAGGACGTCGGCGGTCTGCCGATCGCTCCCGAGGTGCGCGCCGTCCTGCGTGCGGCGCGTCAGGTGCTCGAAGCGGCGGGAGTGGAGGTCGTGGACGTCGCGCCCGACCTCGACGGCGCCGACGAGTCCTGGCAGGCCATCGAGATGTTCAATTTCGGCGCCGACGGCAAGGCCCGTTTCGACGAGGGCAGGTCGGGCTTCCGCGACGACTACCTGCGCAACGTCGCCGAGGGTCGCGCGCTCACCGCCGACGCGTACGCGGCGGCGCTGGCGCATCGCACGGTGCTGTTCCGGCGCACGGCCGCGGCGTTGCAGGGACTCGACGGCATCATCTACCCCGCGACTCCGGTGGCGGCGCCGCCGGCGGAGGTCGAATGGGTGGCCGAGGTCGACGGCACGACGTTCGAGCGCTACTTCCTCTGGCAGCGCGCGGCGTGCCGTCTCACCGTCACGGGCCACCCGGTGCTCGCGACGCCCGCGGGCTTCACCGACGCGGGCCTGCCGGTGGGGATGCAGATCGTCGGTGCGTCGCGCGGCGACCTGGCCCTCCTCGCGGTCGGCGCGGCCCTCGAAGACGTTCTCGGTCACGTCGGCGCGGTGCCGACGGCGCTCCCGCTCTGACGGTCTCTGGGCGTTCTCTCGGGGGCCGACGCCGCCGCGACCGATGATCGAAACAGCCCGGCAACACGCGCGCGCGACCATGACGGGGTGCCACCGCTCCACCGCCCTCGATCCACGGGGATCTGGTCGCGGTGCGGGCGGTGGGGGTCAGCCCCGATCGAGCAGGGTGGCCGGCTCCGTGATCAGCATCCGGTCGATGCGCGCAGCCGGCACTCCCGCCCGCTCCAGGACGGGCACGATGCGGCGGACGACGTGGCCGTACCCCATGCCGCCGTGGCGGGCGAGCTGGCCCTTGGTCCACACCGAGGCCGACATCGTGATGCGGGCATCGGGGCGGTCTTCGCACAGGTCGAGCAGGAAGGCGAGGCGCTCGCCGTCGGTGGCATCCCGCGCACCGTCCGCGAAGTAGTTCTCGCTTCCGAACGCGAACTCCACGACGGCGCCGGTGTCGACGATGTCGCGCACGTACGCGGCATCCAGAACCTTGTCGATGTTGCAGAACAGGATGCGGCGGGGGTCCAGGCCCTCGTCGGCCAACAGTGCCGCGACCTCCGGCCCGCGCCGGGCGGCGGCATCCAGGCGGATCGAGACGGCGCAACGCGCCTCGACGGCGGCGGAAGCGGCCGCGCGCAGCGCTCGCTCCTCGGGGAGGGTGATCTCGGCACTGGTGCCCATGAGCCCGAGCAGGCCGGCCGGGAAGTCGGCGCCGGGGACCGCCCGGGAGAGCGCCTCCGCGAACACCGCGCGCATCGCGTCGTCGGTCTGCGCCTTCCACTCCGCGGGGAGCGTCTTGTCGATGTAGCTGCCGTAGGCGGCCACGATGTGGACGCCGGCGCGTCGGGAGATCTCCGGCAGGCGCGACGGATCGGGCCCCATCCCCACCGACGTCGCCTCGACGACCGCCCGCAGCCCGTCGCCGTGGGCGAGGGCGAGTTCCTCGACGGCGACGTCGGCGGAATCCAGGTGGAGGTTGTCGGGCAGCGCCAGCCAGTTCCACCGCAGGTCGCCGAGCGTCTCCGCGCGAACCTCCCCGTCCCACCACGTGCCCTCACGGGTGGGGCGACGCAGATGCCGGGAGTCGGCGAGCACGTGCTCGTTGGTGGAGGTCCGCCCCAGCTGGGACGGCTCGATCGGCCCGAGAACGGTCTGGATCATGACAATGGCCCCCGGGGTTTCATTTTGGATCCGATCTAGTGTCAAATGGATCCTATCAATGAGTCCCGAGCCGAGGAGGGCGATCGATGCAGATCATCGACGCGTACAACACCACGCAGAACGTCCGCGGACGTTCGGACTACCTCTCGGGAGCGCGCCCCGGCGAGGAGCCGCCCGCACACGTTCCCTTCGACCCGCGCCGCATCATCGACCGCATGGATGCCGCCGGCGTCGACATGGCGATGGTGTGCTCGCTGGCGCAGCGGATCGAGAACGACTTCATCATCGGGCTGCAGGACGCGCACCCCGACCGATTCATCGGGTTCGGACAGGTCATGCCGCAGGCCGACGACGCGATCGACGAGATCACCCGGCTCGCCGAAGCGGGCATCCGCGGACTGAAGCTCCACCCGAGCATGCACGGGTACCACGTGGCCGACCACGGGCTCCTCGACCCGGTCTTCCGGGAGTGCGCCCGGCACGGGATGACGGTGATCATCAACGCGCTGGATGACGCGTTCTGCGCGCCGTTCGCGATCGAGGAGATCGTCAAGGATCACCCGGACGTGCCGACGATCATCGCCCACATGGGGGCCGTATGGAACGTCCCCGAGGCGATCATCGTCGCCGAGCGTCGCGAGAACGTGTACCTCGAGACCTCCGCGACGCTCATGGCGGACGTCAAGCGCGCCTACGCCCGCCTCGGCGCCGCGAAGATCCTCATGGGCACCGAGTGGCCCGGCTCCGACTTCGACCTCGAGCGGCTCAAGATCGCCAAGGTCGTGACCGACCCCGCCGACCGGGCGCTCGTGGAGGGCGGCAACTTCGCCCGACTCCTCGGACTGGATGCCGGATGACCGCCGCCTCCGCCCGGCCGCTCCTCGACGGCATCCCGGAGGGTATGGATGAGCCGGATGCCGCTCTGCTCGGGCGGGCTCTCGACCTGTTGCGTCGCCGGTATGTCGTGGGGCGCCACGAGGTCGCCAGCGCCTTCCGCCTCGCGGACGGGTCGGTCGTGACGGGCCTGCACGTGGAGTCCAGCGCCGGGCGGGCGTCGATCTGCGCGGAGTCCGCCGCGGTGAGCGCCGCGGCCGCCTCCGGAGAGGCGGTGCGCTCCATCGTGTCGGTGCTGCGCCGCCCCGCGGGGACGGAGCACCTCATCGAGCCGTGCGGCGTGTGTGCCGAGCTGCTGACGGAGCACGCCCCGGACGCGCGGGTGTGGGTGTCCTCGAACGGGGAGCACGTCGCCGTCGAGGTGGGGGAGCTGCTGCCCTTCGCCCACGTCCGTTCCGGACGGGTCGGAGGGGCGGCATGACCGCGGTGTGGGAGGGCGTGGAGCGTCCCGTGCTCGTGGTCGTCGACATCCAGGGCGGCGCCGGGACCGAGCCGACCGCGGGAATCCCCGTCATGGACGGAAGGGCGGAGCGGGCTCCGCGCGTCCGGGATCTCATCGCCGCGTGCCGTGAGAACGGTGTGCCGGTGGTCTTCATCCAGGAGGTCCACAAGCCGAGCCTGGTGGACATCGGGCGCGAGCTCGACGGTGCCGAGGGAGTCCACTGCATCGAGGGAGACCCCGGGACCGAGCTCGCCGCGTGGCTGGAGCCGCGCCCGGAGGAGTTCGTCATCCGGAAGCGTCGGTACTCGGCGTTCTTCGCCACGGAGCTCGAGCTCGTCCTGAAGTCCTACCGGGCGGACACGGTTCTGCTGGTGGGAGGGCTCACCGACGTCTGCATCCACTACACCGCCGTCGACGCCCATCAGCACGATTACCGCGTGCGGGTGCTGACGGACTGCGTCGCCGGCTCCAGCAGGCGTGCGCACGACGCCGCGCTGGAGGCGATCGCCTACCTCCAGCGGGACTCCCTCATCACCGCGGCCGACGTCGCGGAGGGGCTGTTCTCGCGTTCGTGACGATCCGTAACATATCTGAAACAATATTGGATGCGTAATTAAACATTTTGGATCCAAAATGGAACTGCCCGCCACCGTGGCGACGCGCCCCGAATGCTGTACCCGAACACCTGGGAGAACCCATCATGACGAGAACACGGACGCTCGCCGGCATCGCCTTGGCGGCCGCTGCGGCTCTGACCGTCACCGGTTGCGCCGCCTCCACCGCCCCCGATGCGGGTGGTGGAGCCGTCGCCGACACCATCAACACCGAACTCTGGTACGCCCCGGCGACCTTCGACCCGGCAAAGGCGACGGCGACGTCGGACCTGTACACCGCGCGTCTCGGATTCGACACGCTGCTGCGACAGGGTGACTCCGAGCCGCTCATCGGTGGACTCGCCACGGAGTGGACGGCCAACTCCGCGTCGGATTACACCTTCACCATCCGCGAGGGAGCGACGTGCGCGGACGGCACGGCGATCACGCCCAGCGTCGTGGCGGCATCCTTCGAGTACCTCGTCGGCCTCGACGACAGCGGCGCGAAGACGTGGAAGGCGCAGGCCTTCGGGCCCGGAACCCCCACCTTCGCCGCAGACGACGCCGCGGGAACCGTCGAGATCTCGCTCACCGCGCCCTACTCTCAGATGCTCAGCGGTCTGACCCGCCCCGGCACCGGGATCATCTGCCCCGCGGGTCTCGCCGACCCCGAGGGCCTCGCGGCCGGAACGGTCGCCGGCGCCTTCTCCGGCCCGTACACCCTCACCGAAACCGTCGCGGGAAAGAGCGCGAAGTACACCCTCCGCGACGACTACAACGCGTGGCCGGCGTGGACGACCGTGCAGGGCACGCCCGCGAAGACGCTCAACCTGACGGTCCAGGCCGACCTCAACACCAGCGCCAACCTGCTGGAGTCCGGCGGTGTGGACGTCGCCCGCTTCTACGACTCGAACTTCACCCGTTTCGAGGGCAAGCCCGGCTACAGCGCGGTCACGTTCTCGAGCTCGGCCTACAACCTCGTGTTCAACGAGGACCCGAACTCCGGCTCGATCTTCGCCGGTGACAAGGCGCTGCGGACCGCGGTGACCCAGGCGATCGACCCCAACGCCTTCAACCAGGCCAGCCTCGACGGGCTGGGCGAGCCGCAGTTCACGGTCAACAGCGCCAACTACTCGTGCGCTCTCAACGAGCCCTCGCTGCTGTCGTCGTACGACCCGGCAGCGGCCGCACCCGTGCTCGCGGGCAAGACGATCCGCCTGCTGATCATGTCCAACTGGAACCCGGCCGCGGACTACCTCGCTGAGTCGCTGCGCGCCGCGGGCGCGACGGTCCAGGTGAGCGCGCCCGACCCGGCCGACTGGTCGAAGCAGATGCGTACGCAGCCCGAGACGTGGGACCTCGCTGTCGCCGCCGAGAACGCCGAGGCCGGACTCATCCACCTCTCCATCGCGCGCTACCTCGGACCGACCTACGCCAACGGCGGCACCAACGTCGCGTACACCGACAACCCCGAGGGCGTGGCCGCCTACGCAGCGGGCATGGCCGCGACGGACCAGGCCGCACAGTGCGCGGGCTTCGAAGAGGCGCAGCGCACCATCCTCGAGCGGGTCGACATGATGCCCCTCATCACCGACACCCACCGCTACGTCGCTCGCGACGGCTTCGCCACCCACGTGCTGTCCGGGTACTGGGACCCGACGGCCATGCGCATCACGGGCTGACCCCCACCCGTCGCCCGGACCGGATCACGAGAGAAGAGGACGCGATGTCATCGCAGATCGCCGATACTCCTGCGACCTCCGGTCCGGGCGACGGCGCCACCGAGGAGTCGCCCCGCGCGGCCGGTCTCGGTGGCGCCTGGCGCGCCTTCCTGATCCGACGCGGCATCGGGCTGGTGATCAACCTCGCCCTCCTGGTGGTGGTGACCTTCCTCATCGTCCAGCTGATCCCCGGAGACCCCGCGACCGCGATCGCCGGCGAGAACGCCACGCTCGCCCAGGTCGAACTGGTGCGTCAGCAGCTCGGCCTGAACGAGCCGCTGCCGGTCCAGTTGTGGAACTACGTCGTCGCCGTCGCCCAGGGGGATTTCGGCGACTCGTTCAAGTACCGCATCCCGGCGATGGACGTCGTGATGGCGGCGGCGCCGAACACTCTGGCGCTGACGATCCCCGCCGTGATCCTGCTGCTGGTGCTCGGTCTCGCCCTCGGCATGACCATCGGCGTCCTCACTCGCAACGGGCGCCGCCGCGCGCTCGACCTCGGGTTCAACGGCGTGACCGCACTCATCTCCTCCATCCCCACCTACGTCCAGGCGACGGCCTTCGTGGTCATCTTCGCCGTCATCCTGCGTGTGCTTCCCCCGGCCTACTCGCCCGCGTACAGCCTCGGCACCGCCGCGATCCTCCCGATCGCCTCGCTGACGCTGGGCGGACTGTGCTCGGTCGCGCGGATCGTGCGGCGAGAGACCGCGGTCATCCTCGAGCAGGACTACATGCGCTCCGCGCGCGGGTGGCGCCTCCCCGCCCTGACGATCTACGCGCGGCACATGCTGCCCAACCTCCTCACGACGGCCCTGACCCTGTCGGGCATCATCCTCACCGCTCTGCTCGGGTCCGCGCTCATCACCGAGGCGGTGTTCGCCTGGCCGGGGTTCGGCAGCGTGATCGTGCAGGCGATCGCGGTCGACAAGGACTATCCCGTCATCCGTGCCGCCGTCTTCGTCATCGGGGTGATCTCGCTCGTGACGACGCTGATCATCGACATCGTGCTGGGCGTCATCGACCCGCGAACCCTGGGAGAGCAGCGTGGCTGACACCCTTCCCCCGGCCCTCCTGGCCGACATCCCCGCCAAGCCGCGCGCCTTCCGGTGGAACGTGCCGCTGGTCGTCGGTGTCGGGCTGCTCGCGCTCGTCGCCCTGGTCGCGATCTTCGCGCCGCTGCTGTTCGGCACGGCGGCGACGCAGCTGGGCGGCTCACCGAACCTCCCCTCCACGCCCGACCACCCGCTGGGAACCGACACCCTCGGCCGCGACATGCTCGCCCGCACCCTCGTCGCGACCCAGCCGACGGTGTTCATGGCCGTGTCCGCGACGGCGCTGTCGGCGATCGTCGGCATCGCCCTCGGGGTGGCGACCTGGCTCGCCCCGCGTCGTCTCCGCGAGCTGAGCCTGCGGGGCATCGAGTTCGCGATCAGCTATCCCACGATGCTCGTGGCCATCATCATCGCCGCCGTCCTCGGGCAGGGCGTCGTGCAGTTGGTGATCGCGATCGCGATCGCCAACATGGCCGGATTCGCACGCCTGACCGCGAACCTCGCCGCCAAGATCGCCTCGAGCGAGTACGTCCAGACGGCGCGCCTGCTCGGTGTCCCGGCGCATCGGCTCGCCCTCCGCCACATCCTCCCCAACATGGCCGAACCGACCCTCATCCTCATCGCCGGGGCCTTCTCCGGGTCGCTGGTCGAGATCTCGGGTCTGTCCTTCATCGGGCTGGGGCCGCAGTCGCCGGCCTTCGACTGGGGGCGTCTGCTCAGCGAGGGGCTCAGCAAGATCGTGGTCAACCCGATCGTGATCGTCGGTCCGGCCGTCGCGCTGACGATCACCTCGCTCGCGGCGCTGCTGGTCGGTGACGGCCTGGCGGCCGCGGCCAACCCGCGGTCGAACACCGACCGTGCGCGTCTGCTGAAGGTCCCGGGAGCGCCGTCGATCGCCCGCGATCCGCGCGACCTGGTGGTCGTGGACGGGCTCGACGTGCAGCACGCCGGGAGTGGGCGGGCCCTCGTCTCGGACGTGTCCTTCACGATCCGCCGCGGCGAGATCCTCGGCATCGTGGGTGAGAGCGGCTCCGGCAAGTCCGTCACCGCGTCGGTCGTCGGACGTCTCCTCGGGGAAGGGCTCCACGCCCGCGCCCGCACGCTGACGCTCGACGGCACCGACCTGACGGGCCGGGTGTCCGACCGGTTCCTGGCCGAGCGCATCGGATTCGTCTACCAGGATCCCGGCACCGCGCTCAATCCGGCGTTGATCCTCGGCATCCAGCTCACCGACGTCCTGCGCGTGCGGCTGCGGCACACCCGCCGCGCCGCCATGCATCTGCTCGTGCAGCGGTTCCGGTCGGTGATGCTCACCGATCCGGAGGGCCGTTTGCGGCAGTACCCCCATCAGCTGTCCGGCGGTATGAAGCAGCGCGCGATGATCGCTTCCGCGATGAGCACCGAACCGGCGCTGCTGATCGCCGACGAGCCGACCACGGCGCTCGACGTCACCGTCCAGCGAGAGGTCCTCACCCTGATCAAGCGGATGAACGCCGAGTCCGGCACCTCCATGCTGTTCATCTCGCACGACCTCAGCGTCGTGCGGGCCCTGTGCGACCGGGTGCTGGTGATGAAGGACGGCCGCATCGTCGAGCGGATCGACGAGGTGCGCGGAATGACGGAGGACTCCGTCACCCACCCCTACACGAAGCGACTGCTGGCCGCCTCTCCCGTGGTGGAGGTCGGCGTCGGATCCGTCGGTCAGGAGGACGGGCGATGAACGCAGCGATGGTCGTCGTGGAGGACCTCCGGGTCCGATACGGCGCGGTCACGGTCCTGGACGGAGTGTCGCTCGAGGTGCCCCGCGGGCGCACCGTGGGCGTCGTCGGTGAATCCGGGTCGGGCAAGTCCACCCTGGCGAAGGTGCTCGTCGGCGTCGCGTCCCCCAGCCACGGACGCGTCGATGTCGACGGCACCGACCTCTCGCGCGTGCACGGTCGACGGGCGACGTACGCCCACCGGCGGCGCGTGCAGATGATCCCGCAGGATCCGTACTCCTCGCTCTCGCCGCGACGCACGATCGGGCAGACCCTGGCCGAGGCGCTCGACCCGCGGCGGGGTCGTGTCGCGCGTTTCGAGGATCGGATCGCCCACGAGCTCACGCGCGTCGGGCTCTCCGGCGACATGATGCACCGGTATCCCCACGAGTTCTCCGGCGGTCAGCGGCAGCGCGTCGCGATCGCCCGCAGCCTCATCATCGATCCCGCCTTCGTGATCGCGGACGAGATCACTTCGGCCCTGGACGTGTCCGTCCAGGCGCAGATCCTCGACCTGCTCGCCGAGATCAAGGCCGAGCAGGACCTGTCGATGATGTTCATCTCGCACAACCTCGCCGTCGTGCAGCGGGTCAGCGACGTCGTCGCGGTGATGCACCGCGGCCGCATCGTCGAGAGCGGGCCGGTGGAGCAGGTCTACGCCGACCCCCAGCACTGGTACACGCGCCGCCTGCTGGAAGCCGACCCCGGTTCGCCCGGATTCCGGCTCGACGTATGAGTGCACGACTGCCCGAGGTTCCGGCGGCGTCGGGCGACGTGCGCCTGACGGGCGCCACAGTCATCGACGGCACCGGCGCGGAGCCGCTCGACGACGTCGAGATCGGCATCCGCGGGGATCGCATCGTGTACGTCGGTCCGCGCCGCGGCGGTGACGTCCCGGGCCGCGAGATCGACCTGCGGGGTCGATGGGTGCTGCCCGGTTTCGTCGACGCGCACGTGCATCTCGTGATGAGTACGAGCGCGGATGCCGAGACGCAGCGGCTCTGGTTCCCCGAGGAAGCCGTCGTCGCGGCGATCGGCAACCTGCGGTCGACGCTCGAGGCGGGGGTCACGACCGCGCGCGACCTGAGCGGGCTGACGCCCGGATACCGTTCGGCGATCGCCTCCGGAGCCCTCGTCGGTCCGCGTCTGCACCTTGCGATCTCGATGCTCTCGCCGACCGGCGGGCACGCGGACCCCGTGAACGCGAACGGATCGCTGCCCGCGTGGGCCGAGCGCGGGCTGGCGTCGGGGTGCGCGGTCGTCGACACCCTCGACGAGGTCGTCCGCACCGTCCGTGCTCTCGTGCGCACGGGCGCCGACGTGATCAAGGTCTGCACCTCCGGCGGGGTCCATTCCCCGCACGATTCGCCGAGCGACACGGGGCTCCCACGCGAGCACGTCGCCGCGATCGTGGCCGAGATGGCCGGTCGCGCCGGTCAACCCGTGACCGCGCACGCCCAGACCGATGCGGCCGTGCGCGCGGCGGTCGAGGGCGGGGTGGCCAGCATCGAGCACGGCTACGACCTCAGCGACGAGACGATCGCGCTGATGCGCGATCGCGGTGTCGTGCTGGTGCCGACGCTCAGCACTCTCCTGCGGACGCCGCCCGGCCCGGCGGACCCGGTGCGCCAGGCCCGCCAAGAGCGCGGCCTCGCGTCGATCTCCGCGGCGGTCGCCGCGGGCGTCCCGATCGCCCTGGGAACGGATGCCGGGATCCACGAGCAGGGCCGCAATCTCACCGAGCTCGCGCACCTGGTGCGCGTCGGTCTGACCCCGGTGGCCGCCGTGCACGCCGGCACTCTCGCGGGCGCCCGTCTCCTCCGCCTCGACGGCGACCTGGGATCCGTGGAGGCGGGCAAGCTCGCCGATCTCGTGATCGCCGACGTCGACCCGCTCCGCGACATCGCGGCGCTGGCGGATCCGCAGCGCGTGCGCGCCGTGGTCCAGAGCGGACGGTTCGTGAAGGATCTCGACGCCCTGTCCCGCTGAGGCGTCGAGACCTCGTCACTCCGCGAGGGACGACCGTGCCGCGTCGATGATCGCGACGACGGCTTCGGGGGCGGCGTACGGGATGGCGTGGCTGGTCGCGACCGTCCGGATGCGTGCGCCCGCGCGAGCGGCCATGTGCTTCTGGCCCTCGAGGTGGATGTGCTTGTCATCCTCGGCGATCAGGTACCAGGACGGACGGGTGCGCCAGGCGGCGGGGCCGCTGCGCTCGGTGAAGATGGCGTCGGCCGAGGTCCGTCGATCGTGGATGCGCCGCTCCCACACGTCCAAGGGAACATCCCAGGCCAGCGCCTGCCTTGCGGCGGGCGAATCGTCCGGGATCCAGCTGCCGTCTTCGCCGCGCGAGAACCACTTGCCGACCTCGGCCTCTGGGTACTGCCCGACCAGTTCCTGGACGTTCTCGCCCTCGTCGGGAACCCACGCCGCGATGTAGACGAGGCCGCGCACGCGCGGGTGCGTGCCCGCGCCGGTGATGATGGAGCCCCCGTACGAGTGGCCGACGAGCAGCACCGGCCCGTCGATGTCGTCGATGATCCGCGTGATGGTCGCGACATCGTCACGGAGGGACTGCGAGGGGGTGTCCGACACGGTGACCGGGATGCCGGCTGCCTCCAGCAGCGGAACGACCGAGGACCAGGACTGGGCGCTGCCGCCCGAGCCGTGAACGAGAACGACGTGCATGAGGACTCCGGAGATTCAGGTGAGGGGGCGGGCTTCGAAGCTCAGCCAGAGCTCGAAGCTGTTGCGGCGCGTGAGGCTGGTCGCGCCGATGCTCGCTCGGCCCACGGCACCGATCTCGGGGCCGAAGACGTCGAGGAAGAGATCGGTGGCGCCGTTGGACACCTCGTTGAGCCGGTCGAAGTCCGGTGCGCACAGAACGAAGCACAGCGCGCGCGAGAGTCCGGCGACGGCGTCGAGCGATCCCACCGCGAGCCGGATCAGGCCGAGGCTGTTGATCGCGGTCTGGCGGGCGGCATCCTGTGCCTCGGCGAGCGACACCTCGGTACCGACGGCTCCCGGATGAACCTGCTCGCCGTCGCGGGTCTCGGGGGTGATGCCGCTGAGCTCGACGAAGTCGCCGGTGCGGTGGAACGCCTTGAGTCCCGCTCCGTAGCGCCCGCCGTACGGGGGGTTCGTGTAGTCCGGAATCCGCAGGCCCAGCTCGGCCGCGCGCTGCTCCGCCGACATCGAGAACGATGCCGTCATGCGCCGGGGAGCGTCAGGAGCACCGTCGGCGCCGGTGCCGCTTCGCGCCCCTCGAAGGGGATGGGCTGGCAGACCAGGTAGTAGTCTCCCGGCTCGGCCGCGGCGAGGTTCGCGTTCTCGAGGATGACGACGCCGGCGTTGCACAGGATCACGTGCGTCGGCCACTCGACGGTGTGATCGGGCGCCTCCATGGTCATGTAGTCGTTCGCCGCGAACACCACACCGTTGTCGACGAGCCACTGCGCGCCCGACGGGCCGAGACCGACCCACGTCTCGCTCTTCTCGGTGCGGGTGAGGGCGTCGGTGGAGTTGCGGGTCTTGAAGAGCACGCGCTTCGCGCCCTCCGCGCCGGCCGCGATGAGATCGTCGGCGGTGATCTCCTTCTCGACGTGCCGGAGGTCGAGGACGCGCGCCTCCCCGATGGTGTGGTCGATCGGGAGCGAGTCGACGGTCGTCCCGCCCTTGACGAAGTGGCTCGGCGCATCGACGTGCGTGCCGGTGTGGGCGCCGATGAGCCACCGCGAGACCTCGCTGGGGCTGGTGTCGGAGATCTCCTCCACCATCTCGTACGTCGGGCGGCGACCCCAGTGCAGCATCTCGGGGTGGACGGGGATGCTCAGATCGATGATGCGTGGCATGGGTCGCGGTCTTTCAGAGGGGGAGGGGCGAAGAGCGGGGACAGGAG